>JBILBT010000080.1:0-11014 GCA_044353545.1 Crocinitomicaceae bacterium
ATTTCCCCGTTATGTACTTATCGGACACATTCATTTTTTGGACATTCAAGGTACTCGTATTGCCCTTTAACATGATGCGTGAATCGATCTGATAAGGTTTTGTCGCATTGACAAAGCGAACTTTAATATACCCTTGTGGGGCATCTACGATGATGGTGTTGTGTGTATTTTTTGTGATGCTGATGTTCTTTTTTTCTACCCTTGGAATGGTGTTGACCACAAGGTCGTATTTGATGTTAGGGTCAATGATCAATGTATCTGGATTTCCAAAACGATTGATGGTATGAACAAAGGTATATTTCAGATTCTTTGTCCCTGCTTCATAGAGAAACATAGTGACCTCAGTTTCTTTCGCTTGCTTGTTGGTGTCGTTGAGGTTGATTTGCACTGTGGTGTTGGAAAGTGCTTTTGAAACCACGTTGTTTAGGACATTTCGAAAAGCGTCTTTTGTTTCTGCCTCTGAATATGCCCCAATACAATTGAATTTCTCCAAGTAAGACAAGTCGAGCCCTAGACCGATGACGAAAGGGGTCACTTTCACACCCTTATCGTGCAATTTTTTGGCGATGACGCAGGGGTCATTGTCACAGGCTTCTTGTCCGTCTGTGATCAGGATGATGATGTTTCTAGAATTCTGATCTGGAAAATCTCCAGCCGCAGCTTCCAAAGATCTCGCGATGGGCGTGGTTCCTTTTGCCTCTATGGTGCGAATTCTATTTTTAACATTATCGAAATTATTGGGTCCGAAAGGAACTTCTAGTTTCGTGTCATTGCAGTCTTGGTAGCTTGCCGTAATCGGAGATTGATGACCATAAACACGCAGGGCGATTTCAAGATTGGCAGTGCCGCGCAAACTGTCTACCGCCTTTGCAAGCAGGTCTTTTGCTGCGTCGATGCGCGATTCATTGCCACCCCAAAGGGCATTCATGCTATTCGAAGCATCGAGAATGAAGAGAATTCTCGTCAGTTTTTCCTGCCCAAAACCTTGAGCTGATAGGAATAGAAATGTTATGAATAGGAGGCGTTTCAATTAATAATCACCGAGTGTTTCTTCCAGTTGTCCTAAAGCGTCTTCCAATTGAGCTGGATTTGGAGCTACGCCATGCCATTTGTGCGATCCCATCATGTAATCGACACCTTGACCCATTTCTGTTTTCATTAAAATAACCACAGGTTTTCCATGCCCACACAATGATTTTGCTTTGGACAAGGTATTTTTCATGTCAGTGAAATTGTGCCCGTCCATGGTCAAGACTTCCCAACCGAAGGCCGCCCATTTTGCATGGAGGTCTCCCAGTGAAATGACATCATCGACATCTCCGTCAATTTGACGGCCATTGCAGTCAATTGTAGCGATGACATTGTCCACCTTGCGTGCTGCCGCATACATGGCCGCTTCCCAGATTTGTCCTTCTTGAAGTTCTCCATCCCCGTGTAAGCAATAAACAAGGTGATTGTCTTTGTTCAATCGCTTCACTTGAGCTGCACCAATGGCAACCGACAATCCTTGTCCGAGAGAACCAGAAGCCATGCGGATACCAGGTAATTTTTTATCTGTTGAGGGGTGACCTTGTAGGCGTGTCGACAATTTTCTAAATGTTCCCAATTCATTCACAGGAAAGTATCCAGCGCGCGCCAAAACACTATACCAAACTGGGGAGATATGTCCGTTTGAAAGAAAAAACAAATCTTGACCTATACCGTCCATGGTAAAGTTCTCAGCATCGTGATGTAATTGATCAAAATACAAGAGGGTAAGGAAGTCTGCGCATCCTAAGGATCCTCCCGGATGTCCTGAATTTACGCCCGCTACCATGCGAACGATGTCTCTTCTCACTTGTGATGCTATATGTTGCAATGCTGTTGTTTCCATTCGAATTTTTAGAAAGGATTGTTTCGTTGTTGCAAAATTAGGCTTATTTATTTACTTTCGGGACGCCTTAATAAGGACTTTATCCCCAAATGCAACCATTTTTCAACATTTGAGGTCTTTAAGTTCACAACTCGAAAATAATGAAACAAATACTGCTGTTTACCATCTTCTTGTCAGCCTCCAGTTTGGCTTTTTCACAAGAATTCGATGCACGCCTCTCCAAGCGTTATTCAATAACTGAACTTGCTGATTTGAAGCAAAATGATCCAGCAAAATTGAATTTGCTGAATTATGCTTTAGACCATGCATGCTACATCGCTGATGTGCCCAAAGGAAAAGAAAGTGGATTGAATGGAGTAGTTGAAATGAACACGAATGAACCAATTGATTTCATCGCTTTAGGCTTAGAAATTCAAAAAACGAACCAATACCTGCGCATCAAAGGAACCGATAAAGTTCTTGTGGTAAAATCTGAATGGGTATTGACAAATGAAATGCAAAACAACCAGTAATCATGAAGACTAGAATACTACTTTCCTTTTCTGCTTTAATGCTTGCCGTATCAGGTGCATTTTCGCAAATGATTAACATGGGTGATGCAGGGTATCCCTTGACGAATACCGCAAACTGCAATACATTTGGAACAAGCTCAACAAACTTTCAAGATCCAGGAGGTGCGGGCAACTACCCGCCAAACTACAACGATACGATTGTCTTCTGTCCAGATTTGACGACAGGAACGAAGATGTCCATTTCAGTGGGTATTAACGCTGGGTATACATGGAATGTCGACGGATCTGATTTCGTGTATGTGTACGATGGTCCAAACGCATCTTCACCTCTTTTAGGTGTTCACAACTCAGTTTCTGACCCCAACGGATTTACTCACCAAGCAACATGGAACAACCCAAGTGGATGTTTGACTGTCGTATTCATTTCCAACGGAACGGCTGAAGGTACAGGTTGGCTAGCAAATGTGCAATGTGGGTATCAGTTCCAACCCTTTGAACCACACATCGAAGCTTTTGTCAACGGTGTAGGTCCAAATGCATTGAACCCAATAGATACAGGATTTGTGGATGTATGTTTCGGAGACAGCATCCTTTTTGTGGCAAAACCACTTTTTCCATATAGTTTAGAAACAACAGGTTTTGGGTATTCTCAAAATGTCAACTCAACAATAATTTTTGATTGGAATGTTACTGACGGTGGAATCTATCCTGCCAATGACTCGATCTGGTTTACACCACCTGCACGTTCAGGATATTTGGTTGATGTAAAAATTACAGACCAATTCCCTCAGTTTGAGCGTATGTTGTGTAAGGTTAGGGTTTCACAGTTGCCGATCTTTGCAGGAACTGGTCCATTAGAAGATACCGTGTGTATGGGTCAAACCACTGAGCTCATTGGGGGTGTTACTCCAACAGATACAGTAGGGGTGAACATTCCTGGTGGAACCTTCCAGTTGGGTGGTGCCTACGCAGGAACAACCTATTTGCCTGATGGTTCTGGTATACAGTACTCGACAACCATTCCAATGAGTGGTTTCCCGCCGACTGCCACGATAACCAATGCGCAAGACTTGAACCAAGTTTGTATCACCATGGAGCACTCTTACGCGGGTGATTTGGAAATCTGGTTGCAATGTCCATCAGGACAAATAGTACAGTTGGTGAACTCCTATTCTCCCGGCTTCTTGCCTGGTGGCACGAGTGGCGGTGGAACCTACATTGGGGACCCAATCGACGACAGTGGAGGTGGTGGTCCTGGTGATGGTTGGGAATATTGCTTTAGCTCGGTGTTCAATACCATCGGTGCGATGAATGCCAATTGGACGAATACAGTTCCAGTATCCATTGCAGCAGGAAATAATGGCACAGGTAACTCAATGGATCCATCAGATGTCTACGCACCGAACACCTCATTTACAAGCTTTGCTGGATGCCCAATCAATGGGAACTGGACCATTTTCGTTCAAGATAACTTGACGATTGATGATGGATATATCTTCGAATGGGGATTATTCTTCGACGGTTCGTTCTTCCCTGGTTTAGGCGGATACCAAAACACGATTTCTTCTGATTACTGGGAAAATGATCCTACGATTATTTCAGGGCAAAACGACACATCGATTGTGGTTCAGCCAAATACACCTGGTGCTCACGATTATGTGTACCACGTAACCGATAACTTCGGATGTGAATACGATACAACGGTAACACTATATGCTTTGGCATTGCCAACAATCTTCCCAGATACGATTGGTTGTGACTTGACTTTTACCGCTTCAGGCACTGTTTCTGTTTCTGGTGGGGTATGGACAACTACTAATCCGCAAGTATCTATCTTGCCAAATGCCAATGCCAATAATCCAACCTTTGTCGCCTCGAGTCCAGGGACCTATACCGTCAGTTTTACGGATAATTCCTGCAACCAAACAGTGACCTCGGATATCATTTATCCGCCTTATCCTGTGATGTTTGACGATACATTGTTTTGTAGTTTAACCTATCAGGCGGCTGGAACATCAGTATACTCAACAGGCGGTGTTTGGTCGGCATCCTCACCAAATGTATCTTTCAGTCCGTCGACGAGTACATTGAACCCGCTGATCACTGCGTCGACCTCAGGAAACTATATCATTACATTTACAGACAATGTATGTAATAATTCGGTTTCTGCCAACCTAACGACGATCGTTCCTCCATCTATTTTTACGGATGATATCGGTTGTTATGGAATATATCAAATTGAAAATACCGTCTCTTTTGATGGTGGAGTTTGGTCCGCTTCAGATACTGCGATTCGTTTTAATCCGGTGAATACGGTCGACAATCCATTGATCTACACGTCAACACCTGGAACTTACCAGATGACGTATACAGACAATCTTTGTGACATTACATTGACGGCCTTGGTCACATTCCCTCCAAATGCTTATACTGATGTGTTGGATACCATCATTTGCCTGGGAACAAGCTACACGGTGAATGCACAAGAGAACTTTACTGTGGACAATTTTGTTTGGAATACTGGCGCAACAGGCCCAAGTATCACCATAACTGAGCCTGGAGAGTACATTGTGACGGCAACGAATATTTGTCATACCTATACCGATACAGCAACCATTGGTGTGAAAATCTGTGACATCGAAGTGCCAAACATCATTGTGCTGTCTTCGTTGGCAGGAAATGAAGCCTTTTATGTGACCTTCGATGGAGTCGCTGATTTCAATTGTGTGATTCTAAACCGTTGGGGTAATAAAATCTACGAGTACAATGACCCATTGGGTAAATGGGACGGTAAAACAAGCGGTGGAACTCTAGTTGAAGAAGGAACTTACTTCTACATCATTAAAGCAACCTTCGAAGGTGGAAATGATGTGGTCAAGCAAGGAATGGTGCAAGTGAAGTACTAAATTATAAATCTCAAAATATAGAAACCAGGGCTTGAAAAAGCGCTGGTTTTTTTATGGATAACAAATTAAATGAGAAGTAAAAATCTCGTATGGGCGCAGGATTTTCTACTTATTGGTAAGGAATAAATTTTTTTGGTTCCTTTCATTTTCGAAATTTATCCCTCATTTTTTCAATGTGATTTCTTTTTATTTGAGAAATGTGGAAGCTTGGTTGTTGATCCAATTTTCAAAAAATAGAAGTATTTGGTACATCCCGGCGTAATTGATAAATTTCGCGTCATCTGAAATTCGATGATAATCATCGTGCATGCCAGTAGTGAATGTTGCAGATGGTATACCTTGATTTAGGAAATGTTGCGAATCCAGTATTGTAAGACGAGTACTGTCGGCAATTGATAGTGTTAATTCACTCGTGTTAAATGATTGTGCCAAGGACTCAGAACATGAAACATATAGTTTTTGTGAACTAGGATCCATTCTTCCGATCATGTCAAAGTTTAGCATGCAAAATAGTTCACCGAATTTTTTATCGAGATGTTGCGCGAGATACTCTGAGCCATAGGTACCAATTTCATGACCTGTAAATGCAACAAAAAGAAGATTGAAGGGAAGTCTTTTCGTTGAATAGTAACGTTGTAGTTCAATCAATAGCCCAACACCTGAAGCATTGTCATCTGCGCCATTGTGAACGTCATGTTTTCCGTAAGATTTTGATAATTTTCCACCTAAACCTATGTGATCGATATGGGCACCTATAAGTATGGTTTGTTTCGATTTGTTGTTGATGAAATTGCCAATCATTTGCGATTGAATTGTATCCTCTAAGGTGTAGATGGAGTAATTCCAAATGAGAAATTCTGTCTTTCCATTTTTTGATGCCCAATTTTCGCGAACGTATATGTTTGCCAGTTTTTCCTCTTTGGATCCCGTGCTTCTGCCTTTCATGCTGTCGCTAGCAAGGAATGAAATGTGGCTTTTAAGTTGATTGACGCAGACCACGGAGTCTGACTGAGCCATTCCAACTAAAGAATTTAGCAAAAAAACAAAGGGGAGCAATTTCATACAAAAAGAAAAAGGGAGTGACGAATCACTCCCTTTAAAATTAAGGAATTTCTATTATTTACTTGCAGTTGGTCGAACAACTTTTCTCATTGATTCTGGCATCTCACCAAAACGAATGCTTGTACCATCCCACCAAATAGCAGTACCATTTGATTCTTTGTTGCCATCATCAAACAAAACTTGTTGGATGTTGCGGTTGAAAGATGGGTCAGAAACCATACGCGTTGCTTCTTCCATGCGGTTGTCAATTCTGTTACCTACTGAAATCCATGAAATTTGAACTGAACTTGTTCCGTTATTCATTTCTTTCACGGTAAAACCATTTTTGTCAACAGATGAAATGTATACACCGTTACAATTTCCATTCGGTGAAATAGTCACTACAGGAGTTTCTCCCAATAATCCAGAATATGTAGTTGCAAAAGCAACAAATGCTTCTCCGTTAACCAATTGAATAGATCCTTTCGCGTAGATTGTTGCGTCAACAGATGTAACAGCGTAAACAGGAGTTTTGTCACCATTTTCAGCGCCTACCAATTCGATGTTTTTTCCTGTAGTATACGTGTTTCCGGAGTTGTAGCTTGCAAACAATTCACCAGCGTTCAACTGACCAATCACTTGTCCTTTTGAAACCGAACCAATCATTGCCCCAAAGAAACCTCCACCGATTCCCATGGCTTCAGTGTTTGTAAGGATTCCAGCTCCACTAGCATATCCAGCAGACCCATATACTCCATAATTGAGTAGACCACTTGAGCGATAACCAAGAGATCCCCAGTACGTACCATTTACCTCAGCACCAAAAGTTCCACCCGTTCTAGAGTAGTCATTGTAATTCCAACCAGCAACTCCGAATGTGTACACATCCCCCCAAAAGTTATACCCAGCAGTAGCGGAGTTTGCAGCTATTTGAGAATAACCTGTCCCATCATTTTGAGAATCACGTGTTCTGTATCCAAAATTAGAATGTTGACCATCTCCATTTGCAGTTAACTGCTGACGATATACATACAATTGGTATATCGTAGCAGGGGTAGTTAAACCGAGTGATACACTTGTTCCATTGTCTTGCATAAGTGAGTTACCAATAACCCCAGTTGCACCATTTGTGAATTTAGTGATGTAGTTATTCGTACCTGTACCTGTAACTGGCAAACCTGTTCCAGCGGTTAAGTTTCCTGTTGCATCGGTCAGCACAACACGGCTCCCTACACCAGCTAAAGCGGTTACACGTTCGTTGGTAGTTACAGATGTACCTGCAACTGTATGCGTATTGGTTGTGTTGTTCCATGTGTTGTTTGCTGAAGCACCAGCAGCACCTGCATTGTTGAAAATAATTTGAGTGTCTGATCCAGCAACAGGACCTGCAGGACCTGTTGCTCCAGTAGCTCCAGTCAACCCAATCGGTCCTTGAGGTCCTGTAGCACCATCAGCACCAGCAGCTCCTGTCAAACCAATCGGCCCTTGTGGTCCTGTAGCACCATCGGCTCCTTGTGGTCCTTGAATACCTTGAGGTCCTTGAGCACCATCTACACCATTAGCGCCTGTAGCACCAACAGCTCCTGTCAAACCAATCGGTCCTTGTGGTCCAGTAGCACCATCAGCACCCGTAGCACCCGTAGGCCCTTGAGCACCAGCAGCACCAGTCAAACCAATTGGTCCTTGAGGTCCTGTAGCACCATCAGCACCTGTAGCGCCCGTAGGCCCTTGAGCACCAGTAGCTCCTGTCAAACCAATCGGTCCTTGAGGTCCAGTAGCACCATCAGCACCTGTAGCGCCCGTAGGCCCTTGAGCACCAGTAGCTCCTGTCAAACCAATCGGTCCTTGAGGTCCAGTTGCACCATCGTTTCCGGCAGGTCCTGTCGCTCCAATTGGTCCAGCTGGTCCTTGAATTCCTTGTGGACCAGGTGTTGAACTTCCAGAAGTTTTAGCATACAAAGCATAAGGAACACTCATCAACTGTGATGTACCCATTACGCTGTAATTCGATCCGCCAGCTACATCAATAGCTGTTTCGATAAAATAGGGTCCTGCAGCCCAATCAATAGAAGCAAAAGTTCCGCTAAGAACTGTACCGTTTCCAATTTCAAGGTTTACTAATCCGTAGGCATTAGAAGTTGTAGAGAAGGTCTCAGAGTAAACGGTTGTTCCGCCGATAGTACCTTGCTGAATCGTCATTCGTAGGCCAACAGACTGGTTGTTCAATATGATATTACCAGCATCTCTAACCACTGCTTGGTATTTAAAACCTTCTGGTGCTTGTCCAAAAGAGTTTAATGAAAGTGCTGCTGCGGCAACAATTGTAAATAGAATCTTTTTCATTTGTTTGGGTTTTGGTTAATGTAGTTTAACGAGTTTAAATGTTTTTAGATTTTGCCCATCGCTATTTAAAGACAGCGAATAATTCCCCGGCGCAAGTTGATCCACCTTTACTTGTGTGATTTTATCATTCAGTGGGTTTTGCAGAACAAGTCTTCCTTGAGCGTCATAAAGTGCATAAACAACATTTTCGAACGAATTCGTTTGGATGTTGATCAGGTCCGATGACGGATTGGGAAAAATACTGGCTTGATACGCTGGAGCGTTATCTTCTATTCCTAGAAAATTCCAGTTGGTTTGATGGAAACCTTGGGTAATGTCATTTACGCCATCCGTTCCGGTGTTTATTACTACTTCACCCAAGGTAAAACTTACATTCGCTTGGGGTGTTGAATAGGATTCCCCTTGAGATGCAATTACTTCTTGGCCAAAACTTGAAAGTGATGTAAGTAGTGAAATAAACACAAAGCTGTGTTTCTTCATAAGTAGGTTTTTAAAAATAGTTCTCAACAAACGTACGTATTGTTGCAGTTCTAGAGATGTCTAAAAAATGATTTGTGTTTTACTGAAATTAATATATCACTGACTAAAATTGTTATAAAGCACTTTCATTCAATACGTTTTAGAAAACGAAAGTTTTTTTTGCGTCGAAGTAGATGTTAACGGGCATTTTTGTTGGCAAAGAATGAACGACATATTTTGGTTAACTTTGACTAATGAATAAAGTGTTGACTATCGGTGTGAATGGTTTTGGGCGAATAGGCAGGTATTTTACTCGCTTGGCCTTGTTGTCTTCGGATATTAATGTGGCTGTTATCAATGATTTGTCAGATATCCATACCTTGATGCATTTGCTCAAGTACGATAGCATACATCGTGGTTTCAGTTTGTCATTTTCCATCGAAGGTAATACGGCCATTTTTGAAAATGGAAAACGCATTGTCTTTACCCAAGAATCGAACCCGGAAGAAATTCAATGGGGAAAATACGGTGTTGAAACAGTTATTGAATCTACAGGTCAGTTTTTAACCAAGGTCTTGGCCTCAGTACATTTAACCGGTGGTGCCAAACGAGTAATTATTTCAGCACCAGCGAAAGGAGAAGATGTTCAGACCATTGTTCTAGGAGTGAATGAAGATTCTATTGATTTTTCGGAAAGCATCATTTCAAATGCCTCGTGTACGACCAACAATGCAGCGCCTATGCTGAAAGTGATGCGTGAACTTTGCGAGATCGAAAGCGCATACATCACTACAATACACAGTTACACCACTGATCAGCGTTTACACGATGCGCCACACCGTGATTTGCGCCGTGCTCGTGCAGCAGCGACATCCATCGTTCCGACAACAACCGGCGCCGCCAAAGCCTTGACACGCATTTTTCCTGATTTGGAAGGATGTATTGGTGGATGTGGCGTTCGCGTCCCTGTTCCCGATGGATCATTTACGGATTTAACGATGGTAGTGAAAAATCCTCCGAGCGTCGAAGCCATCAATGCGGCGATGAAACGCGCGGCTGAGGGTTCATTGAAGGGAATCCTTGACTATACGGAAGATCCCATAGTTTCGGTGGATGTCATAGGCAATCCCAACAGCTGTCTGTTCGATGCCCAACTGACAAGCGTTGTCCATTCGATGGTGAAGGTCGTTGGCTGGTACGACAATGAAGCAGGGTATTCCAATCGCCTGATCGACCTTGTTCGAAAGTTCGGGTAAGCTTAAGAGAAAATCTCGCTAAACTTCATCGTTTCTTTCAATCGAATTCCTTTCTCAGTGCGCTCGAGTGTACAACATTCATTCACGCTATCGTGCTCTAAGAACAGGATAAACTCATTGTCACACGCTCTATTCAGAAACTTCGCTTTTTCGTCTAGCGTGATGAGTGGACGGGTATCGTAACCCATCACAAATGGAAGCGGAATGTGTCCAACACTCGGTAATAAATCTGCCATGAACACAATTGTTTTTCCTTGATAACGAATGTGTGGAATCATCATGCTTTCGGTGTGTCCATCTACGAAAAGCACATCCATATTGGAAAAGACATTTTCCGTGTAATTATCGGTGCGTGCAATGAAATTCAATTGCCCGCTTTCTTGGATGGGCAGAATGTTTTCACTTAGGAATGATGCTTTTTCTCTTGCGTTTGGTTCTGTTGCCCATTGCCAGTGATTTTCAGTACTCCAAAACTTCGCGTTCTTGAATACCGGTTCAAATCCTGTGTGCTCTTTGTTCCATTGAATGGCTCCCCCACAATGGTCAAAGTGCAAATGCGTCAAGAATACATCAGTAACATCATCTTTACCAAATCCTAGCGCATTCAGGTTTCCTTCTAAACTA
>JBILBT010000315.1:0-3462 GCA_044353545.1 Crocinitomicaceae bacterium
AGCATTTGTGATTCACTCGATACGTGGTATGGCACGAATTACCCGGGAACATTGGGGTTGGGTTCAAGCACAGGATACTGGCCTGGTGCAACCGATCGCTATTTGGCGCTGAAACTTATTGTGGGTGCGAATACCTACTTCGGCTGGGTACGCATCGATGTTGTTCCAACATCCACATCGTTCACCGTGAAAGATTATGCTTACCAGAGTACCTCAAACGCATGCATTCAGGCGGGACAAACAACGTTAGGTCTCACACATTTAAATGAAAATACATTTTCAATTTTCCCAAATCCCTTCACTTCCTCAGCAACCATCCAGACATCAGGCAATCTATCCAACGCAAGCCTCACCATTTTCAACGCATACGGACAGACGATAAAGCAAATGAAGAATATTTCAGGACATACCATTACATTTTCCAGAGAAAACCTTCCAAGCGGACTATATTTCTTTCAGCTGACCGATGAAAATAAAATCATCGCAATTGAGAAAGTGCTTATATGCGATTGATCTGAAAGTAGCAACGAAGATTTAGTGAATGAAAGCTGTGAGTGAGAACTGCTTCGAAGCAAAAAACACGTAACTCGTAATTCGTAATTCGTAATTCGTAATTTCAAAGTCCCTTGTCCTTTGTCTTTTCAACCTTCGAAGCTCTAAGAGCGAAGAAGTTGTCCTTTTCTTTTACAAAACATTTTTTTAAGCTAATATTGTATACCTGCGAAAAAATGCAAAACCATGACTGCTGCAAAATTAACTTGGGAAGATGATCTGGATAAATCCGCTACTAGATACCATACCTATGGCGCTTGGATCGCGATTATTTTTGATCCTGTTTTTGGAATCACCGACTATCTCAACTTTCCACATGCCTTTTGGAAGATCATGTCGTTGCGCATTGGCATTGCGGTAATTACCGCATTCACATTGTTGGCACACAAGCGCAAGCTCATCAATTCCAAAATGCTGATTTTCATTCCTTTTCTACTCATTTCCTTACAAAATGCCTATACTTACAGTATGATCCAATTGGATGACTTCACAGGTCACTCGTTGAACTACTTGGCCTTGTTCATCGGAGCAGGAATGTTTGTTTTATGGAATTGGTATTACTCTTTGGCCATTATTGTGCCTTCTATTTTAGCTTCTGGCTACTTTTTTCAAATGAATCACGACTTGAATATGCAAGAGGCATTGATCAACGGCGGACTGCTGTTATTGGTGGTAGCAATTTTTATGTTTCTGCTTATCGAAACGCGCTACAGGCTCACCATTTCTGTGATCAAATTTAAGCTCGCTTTGGTGGAAGCAAATGATGCCCTCGGAGATGAAAAGGCGCAATCGGATAAACTTCTCCGTAATATTTTGCCTGATGAAGTAGCGGATGAATTGAAAACAACAGGGAAGGCAAGTGCAAAACACTACCCAAAAGTTTCGGTGCTGTTTACAGATTTCAAAGGGTTTACAGCCCGAAGTGCCAACATGACTCCCGAAGAGGTAATTGAAGAATTGAACAAATGTTTTTCCGCTTTTGATGCCATTGTCGAAAAATACAATCTTGAGAAAATCAAAACCATTGGCGACGCATACATGTGTGCTGGCGGTTTACCTGTAGCAAATGACACCAACCCTGTAGATGCCATACGCGCTGGACTGGCGATCCAAGAATACATGACTGCCTACAAAAATGAATGCATCGCCAAAGGTGAGCCCTACTTTGAATGTAGGCTTGGCATCAATACGGGCGAAGTTGTCGCTGGAGTCGTCGGCACCAAAAAATTCGCGTACGACATCTGGGGCGACACGGTGAACACAGCCAGTCGAGCAGAAAGTACCGGCGAATTGGGAAAAGTAAACATTACCGAAACAACCTATGAATTGGTAAAAGACATCTTCCAATGTGAGTATCGCGGCGACATCGAAGTCAAAGGAAAAGGGAAAATGAAAATGTACTTTGTTTTGGGGGGAGAATAGATAAGGGACAAAAGACCCGCTGCGCTGAAAGACAAAAGACTTCTGAAAGTTACGAGTTACCAATGACGAGTTACGAGTTGAGGAATTTTAACTTCGGGCTAGACTTCAAACATTACAAATTCCCAAAGTGTTCAAATTCCACTGGACATCATGATGTTTAAGTGTAATTCGTAACTAATAACTCGTATCTACTTCCCCCGCTTTAGGTTCGCCAAGTGTACCCGATATGCCGCCAAGCCTGGGAAACCAAACAAGAAAAAGAAGGCCAAAAAATACGACGTAGGCAATAATCGAAACGACTCAATGTGCACCATGTCGGCTTCATCGTAGCCCAAGCCAATGAAGTAAGCCAAACTCAATGGCGCTTGCTCTGGAACAGTCATCAAACCACTTTTAAACACGATTTCGCCGGGGAATAAATTCAAGGGCAAGGTGAACAATGGAATGGCAATCAGCAGAAATAAGGCAACAAAGACGAATAGCGGTCTACGGAGGTATGATTTCACTTTTTCCATGGGGTAAAGGTACTTTATTCCATCAAATGCCGTGAATGGTTTTTACCGACATACGCAAACACACAAAATTCCGTTAACTTCGTTCTGGCTCATGAATTTATACTCGAACAAGCAAAAATGGAAAATCGCGCTGATGGTCATTGCCATCATCATGGTCGGCGCATCCCTTTTTGTTTCCAACAACATCGTTTCGAAGGTAGGCAGCCGTGAACGTGAACGTGCATTACAATGGGCCGATGCCATCAAGAAGAAGTTGGAGTTGGTGACACTTACCGACCGAACCTTTCGCCAGCTGCGCGATAAGGAGCGCAAAGAAGTGCAGTTGTGGGTAGATGCCACCAAAGAAGTGTCGAAAGCAACGCCCTTGGATGTGATTCCCGATTACGGATTTCCACTGAAAATCATCAATGAAAACAAGGACATTCCCGTGATTTTAATGGACAATGAGAAGCAAATTTCCGGATTCATCAACCTTGATTTTGATACGGCAGACATACGCGCTGCGCAGAAAAACGCTGCGCTTTCCGCAAAGGAAATCACCCAAATCTTTGAAGATTCCCTTAAAGTGCTCGCACTGAGTTGGGAGAAGTCAAATCCCTCCTTTACCGTCGAAATCTATGACGGACTATACAATACCTACTACTATTGCGACTCCAAGGACCTCATTCGCCTCGAAAAACAGCGCGATTCTTTGCTACAATCGTTCAATAGTGAATTGATCAACAACCAAGACCTTGTCCCCGTATTGTTGATTGATGCGGACACTAAAAAAGTATTGGGTAGTAATTTGAATAAAGAGAAGTTAAACCCCGCGCAACTTTCCCAGACGATCAGTGACTTAAAACTGCAAAACGAACCCATCATCATTGATTTTCAAAACGGTCAACGCAACATGCTTTATTTTGACGACAGTGAGGAATTGAAACGCTTGCAATATTTTCCTTACATCATTTTCTTCATCATCGGGATGTTT
>JBILBT010000081.1:0-10979 GCA_044353545.1 Crocinitomicaceae bacterium
GGTTCAATCTATATTCCAGCTCTGCCCCAAAGTTCACAACCTTGTTCACATTTGTAAAATACAATTCAGGTGCTCCAGATGTACCCGTTCTATTGATCAACTCGATAGGATCGGTGAAGTCCTTGTAAAACCCGGACACGCTGAAGATCTGTCCTTTACCTGGAGCGTATTCATAACGCAAGTCGAAATTGTGAATGACCGCTCTTTTCAATTCAGGATTTCCTGAGAGGATGTTATCTATCAAGAAATTATAGAATGCAAATGGTGCCAATTCACGGAATTCTGGTCGAGATACAGTCTTGTAATAACTTGCACGAATATTCATGCGTTTCGTAATTGGAAACACCAAATTCACTGAAGGCAAGATATCAATCACAGTTGTGTCAATTCTCATCGGTAGGTTTGAACCGAATTCGATGTAATTGAACTTTTGATTGTACGACTCTAAACGCGCACCTCCAATGATGCGAACAAACTTTCCAATTTTCGCATCGGCCATGAGGTAACCCGCATTCAAAAATGACGAAGCTTGGTAGCTGTCATCCACACTCGATGCTTCTTCTAACTTAAATCCTCCTTGACCATTGTCGAGCACTCCAAAATTCTCAGTGGCAAAAATTTCATTTTCTGGCAAGAGCAATAACTCACTTTGAAAAGAGCTGCCTGTTGGTTTGTATTGCGAAAAACCAAAGTTGCGCGCGGCAAAATCTCTCGTTCTGTATTGATGCATGGCACCAACCTTGAATTCAATCTTGCTACTATCGATGGCAAAAGGCAAAGAATAATCGTATCTCGCACTTATGATTTTCTCATTCGATTTGGACCAAAACATATTCCCTGCAGCAGTCGGTATTGTTCCATTCGCTTGGATAATAGCAACATATTGCTCGGTTGTGTCAGTCTCTTCCAAGGAGTATTTTCTGTAAACAACACGGCGAAGATTTGGAATATTACGACGTACATCGCTGAACCCTAAATTCCAAACAAATTTTCCTTTGCCAATTTTGTGATCACCGATCAACTGCGACGTCAATAGATTATTCTGTGTATACCAGATGTTCGTAGAACGCTCCCACTGACGCGGATCATTGTCCAATTCACGCACACCACGACGAATATTCACGCGATCATCAGAATTTACAGAGTACATGTTTTTAAATGAAATCTTGTGTTTGTCCGACAACTTGTATGTCATGTTGAACATTGCTGCATTTAAAATAGACTGCGTAAACACAGAATCTGTTAACTCCATCTTTTTAACGACTTCAGTGGCCTGCTCTTCAAATTCACGACGAATGGTTTTATTCGTATTGAAATTGTTTTGGTAGCTGTAAGCGAAAACTAAGCCCAAAGATGATTCTTTCATTTTAATTGTGCGGCCAATGGTGTATTGAAGGCTTCCGTTTGGAAGCGCCTTGCGTTTATCACTGCCCCAAGAAAAATTCATTTGCTCGGCCAAAGTCGCTTTTTCATCTTTTCCTAATAAAGCAAACGCATCTGTATTTGGGATCCCGTCAGGAATTGCTCGGTAACCTGAGCCAAAACCCAAGAAATCAACTGGAGAACTTCCAGTTGTATGAAAATTTTGAAAGGTAGCAAGTGTATTGAAAGCACCTGAAACTTGAATAGACTGGAAATTTTTTTCTTTCGGTTCAGTCGTGTTGATTTCAATAACACCACCCGCAAATTCTCCAGGTAGGTCAGGAGTAGCTGATTTTATGATGTAAAGGTTATCCAACATGTTGGACGGGAAGATGTCAAATGAAAAGGCCTTTCGATCACTTTCTGAACTTGGCAGTGATGCCCCATTGATCAAAGCAAAATTATAACGATCGGACAAGCCTCGGATGACAACAAATTTATTGTCCTGAATACTGGCACCGCTCACCCTTTTCAATACATCACTTGCTTTACTATCTGTACCTCGTTTGATGGTTTCACTAGAAATTCCATCCATCACTTGAGCACTCTTGATTTGCATTTGAACTGTTCCTGCGTTGTTATCCCTTTGAACAGTCTTCGACACACTCATTTCTGTGATTTCTTGAACTGCCATGGACAATTTCACATCCACAGTGACAGGATTCATAGAATTCACTTGAATATTTCGAACCGTATCAATGCGATACGTGTCGTATTTGAAAGTTAAGGTGTAGTTTCCATTTTCAAGGTCGAGCACTTTATAGTTTCCATCGAAATCTGTGTAGGCGCCTTTTCCCTCACCCTCTACCATGATTTTTACACCTGGAATTGTCTCACCTGATTTGGCATCAGTAACTTTTCCTTGAATGGACACAGTTTGAGAAACACTTATAAATGAGGTGATTATAAACGTTGCAGTTAAAATTTTTTGAATTGACATCTTCTCCTTTGTTAGTGGCACAAAGGAACTCCTACAGGTTTATCCCCGAATTATTAGAAGGTTAAAGTATAATTAATTCTATTTAACATTGAATTAACTTTGAAGACATTTGAAATTAACAGTCAGGATTAAGCTGATTGGTCGACGAACTTGTACCCTATTCCTTTGATTGTTTTGATCATGGTATCACCAATTTTTTCACGAAGTTTACGAATGTGAACATCAATCGTTCGATCACCCACAACGATATCTGTTCCCCAAACTTTTTCAAGAATTGTATCTCGTTCGAACACATGACCTGGACGGGAGACAAGTAGTGCAAGCAATTCAAACTCTTTACGCGGTAAATGCAACACTTCCCCGTCTTTTTCAACAAGGTATTTATCGCGATTAATGACCAAGCGACCATCTGTGCTTTTCTCGTCAGGCTCCACCATTCCTTTTCGGCGCAGCATGGCTTTTATTCTACTGATGAGTACTTTTGGTTTAATCGGTTTTGATACATAATCGTCAGCGCCTGCATCCAAGCCTGCAATTTGACTGTAATCCTCACTTCTAGCCGTTAAAAAACAAATCAAAGTACGTTCATGACCGGCCAAATTTCGAATAGCTTCGCACACTTCAATGCCATCCATTCCTGGCATCATGACATCCAGTAGCACCAAATCTGGGTGAACAGACTTGACTAGCTCCAAGCCCTTTTGACCATTTTCTGCAGAAAAAGCATTAAAACCCTCTTTTTTCAGGTTGTATGTCAGGATATCTCTGATATCTTCTTCATCATCAATGACCAGTACTGAAACCATTTAGCTGCGATTTTTGAGAATACAAATTTTTCAATTCAAAGGTACGAAAGAAACAGAGGAAAAGAACAATGAACTACATGTTGTTAAGAATTTATGAATAAAAAAAACTCTCAATTAAAATTAGACGAGATATGTAGTTATATTTGTTGAGTAGTAGTAGGTTAGGTTGATTAGTGTATAAACGCTCCGTATTCTTTCGGGGCGTTTATCTTTTCCCGCATTCGCATCTATCTATTTTATAAATTCGCTCTTTCAATATGCAGCTATGAAAATAAAAATCTTGCTTGTAGAAGACGATACAAACCTCGGTTTTGTAATTTCGGACCAATTGCGTTCAGAAGGATATTCGGTTACCTTATGCAGTGATGGCGCCGAGGGATTTAAGCACTTCAACCAAGACACCTTTCACATGTGCATTTTTGATGTGATGATGCCTAAAAAAGATGGTTTTTCATTGGCTCGAGATGTTCGAAAAGTAAACAGCACGATTCCAATACTTTTTCTTACGGCAAAATCAATGAGCGAAGACAAAGTAGAAGGATTCAAATCTGGTGGTGATGACTACCTCACTAAACCCTTCCATTCTGAAGAATTATCCTTGCGGATTGCTGCTTTGCTAAGACGTGTCGACATTTCACTTGTACCTGCTGAAAGTCCAGTGCTGAAACTTGGTGATTATAGTTTTGATACGATAAACTTCACCTTGACGCATGCCAAATTTGAAAAAACGCTCACCAAGAAGGAAGCTCAGATTCTGAAGATTTTATATAGATTCATCAACCAAGTGGTTTCTCGTGATGTGATCTTAAATGCCGTTTGGGGACAAGACGACTATTTTGTTGGGCGAAGTTTAGATGTCTTTATTACAAAGCTTCGAAAGTACCTGAAAGAAGATTCCCGCATTCACATCTCCAATGCTCACGGGATTGGTTTTAAACTAGAATATCTTGCATGATGCGCTTGCTTCATCTGGAAACGTCGACCAAAGCATGTTCAGTCGCACTGTCTGAAAATGGCCAATTGCTGGCGCTGAAAGAGACCTTAAAGGACGATTATAGCCACAGTGAGAATTTAACCACTTTCATTCAGGAAATTTTAATTGGCCAAGACCTAACACCGGCCGATCTCTCTGCCATTTCTGTTGCTTCAGGTCCAGGATCCTACACTGGATTAAGAATCGGTGTTTCTACTGCCAAGGGACTTTGCTACGCGCTAGGTGTGCCACTCATTGCTGTTGATTCGTTACTCTCACTCGCTCACATAGCGCAAGTGAGACATCCAAACACAAGGTTGTGTATGGCCATTGATGCGCGAAGAATGGAGATCTTTAGCGCCATATATGATGGTGAAATCCGCATATTGAAAGACATTTCTGCAGACATCGTGGACGAAAACACTTACAAAGAATATGAACCTTTTGTTGTCGCTGGAGATTCGAATGAAAAGTTGAAAACTGTTTGGGCGAATCGAAACATATCCTTTGACGATTCCATTCATTGCTCAGCAGCTGGACAGGTCACCGAGGCAACACGCAAATATCACGCTGGTGAATTTGAAGATGTGGCTTATTTTGAACCCTTCTATCTCAAAGATTTTGTCACTACTCAGCCAAAGAAAAATAAATAAAATGAATAACGAACTATAGGAGATCCATTCTTGTTATCATTTAAAACCACCACCGTGAACTTACGCGAATCCATCCTTCAACATCGCCCCTTTCTCATTGCCGGACCATGCTCAGTAGAGTCGCCCGAGCAACTGCGAAAAACAGTGGAGACTTTTCCATCACTTGGCATAAAATTGATCCGTGGAGGAATTTGGAAACCCCGCACACGGCCGGACTCCTTTGAAGGCATTGGCACACAAGGATTGGAATGGCTTGTAGATGCAGGAAAATCCGTAGGGATTCCTGTAGCCACAGAGGTGGCAAATCGTCAACATGTGGAAGCGGCAATGCGTGCTGGTGTGGATGTGCTTTGGATTGGTGCGCGGACAACAGTCAACCCCTTTGCCGTGCAAGAAATTGCTGATGCCCTTCAAGGCTCATCTGTTTCTGTCATGGTAAAGAATCCCGTGAATCCCGATTTGGAGTTGTGGTTGGGTGCCATTGAACGCATCGAGAATGCCAGGATAAATGATGTTAGTGCCATTCACCGCGGTTTTTCTTTTTACAAACATCCCGTTTACCGCAATGTGCCGAATTGGGAAATACCCATTGCCCTGCGTGAAAGAAGGCCTGACCTTGCCATGATTTGTGATCCAAGCCACATTACAGGAAAACGCTCACTCATCGCCCAGGTTTCCCAACAAGCCATGGACCTGAATTTTGATGGATTGATGATTGAATCTCATTTTGATCCAGACAACGCTTGCTCCGATGCAGCACAACAAATCACTCCAAAGGAC
This sequence comes from Crocinitomicaceae bacterium, assembly GCA_044353545.1. Lineage (GTDB taxonomy): Bacteria > Bacteroidota > Bacteroidia > Flavobacteriales_D > Crocinitomicaceae > M0103. Next base: position 5,575 of record JBILBT010000081.1, read on the forward strand.
CTTCAATTTATTCTTTCAGAATTGGTCTTGCGTTCAAAGGTCATTTCACCACAAATTTCACTGCAACTCGAAGAAATCCGGTCTAGAATTTCTTCATTGGACGAAGCCTTATTGGAAATCATTGCTGAGCGAATGGTATTGAGTCGTGAGGTCGGACAATTTAAAAAAGAAAACCACATCATGATTCTTCAGCAAGAGCACTGGTGGAAAATCATTCGTCAAAAGTTGGAATGCGCTGAAACATTGGACCTGTCTCCGGCATTTATTCGTCAAATTATGGATGCCATTCATCAAGAGAGTATTCGACACCAATTGGATGTTGTCAATAAAACAAAGTAAGTGTGGCATCAATTACCGTAAAACCTGGTGTTAGAAAAGGAATCATTCATGTTCCGCCATCAAAAAGTGATTCCCAAAGAGCTTTGCTTTGTGCGGCCTTGGCCGATGGAAAATCAAACATTGATCACGTTGGAAATAGCGCAGATGAACAAGCCATGCTCCGCGCAATTTCTGATTTAGGGGCAAGTATCACCGTTCGCGAAGAAGGAAAATATACCATCGAAGGAATGCAATCCTTACTAAAAAACACACAGGTCAATGCCCATGAAAGTGGTTTAGCGGCCCGTTTGCTCACTGCTGTATGTGCTTCTGGAGATGAGAACATCACCATAACTGGATCAGGCAGTCTTGTTTCTCGAACAATGGAATTTTATGCTGAGGTCCTTCCTCAATTTGGGGTAAAACTCTCTGATTTCAATGGTCATTTGCCCATTACTGTTCAAGGTCCTATGCTTGGAAAAGAAATCGAAATCGATGGATCAATCAGCTCACAGTTCATTTCAGGTTTACTCATTGCCTTGCCTCTGGCACATGGAACATCCAGGGTGAAGATCGTAAACCTAGCCAGCAGACCATATGTTGACATGACGTTAAAAACACTTCGCACCTTTGGAATTGACATTGAAAAAATAGATCAGGACACCTATTCAATAGTTGGAGACCAACGATACCAAGCATCAGATTGCACCATAGAAGGAGATTGGAGTGCGGCGTCCTGTTGGTTGACCGCTGCAGCACTCGGTGCTGATCTTTCAATCAGCGGTTTGAGTTCTTCAAGTGCTCAAGCCGACAAACAGATGCTTGCAGCGCTGATGTCCGCCGGATGCAGTATTCATTTTTCCAAAGACGGCATTCGAATCAATGGCGACAAAAAGCATCCATTTGAATTTGATGCGCGCGACTGTCCAGATCTTTTTCCAGCATTGGTAACTCTGGCTGCTCATATTCCTGGAAAGAGCATTATTTATGGCGCGAATCGACTTATTCACAAGGAAAGCAATCGTGCAGCATCCATGTGTTCCGAATTTTTTAAGTTGGGAATTGCCATTGAACACATCGACGATGCTTTGCATATTCATGGGAAGTCATCCTTGCTGGGTGGTGAAGTTCAAGCGCACAATGACCATCGCATTGCCATGGCACTCGGTATTTGTGGCCTCTTTTCTCAAGGACCTATTGTCATAAACGGAAGTGAATCGGTTGGTAAAAGTTATCCAAGCTTTTGGACAGACATGGACGCTTTAACTGTTTAAACCAAAAGTCATCTCGTTGATAAAAACCTCAAATTGTCAATTTTTTCCTTAATTGACAATGCCTTGAGTGAAGTACTTTTGAGCCCTAAACTAAATCAAACACCATGACACTGAAGGAAACCATTGGAGCTGTAGAAGAATTTCACAATGCATTTGGGATTCAAAACAATTATCATCCGACCAGCGACTTGAGTGAAGCCGATGTCATGTTGCGCTACAAACTGATGCGTGAGGAAAATGAAGAATACCTTGAGGCCGCGCAAAAAGGGGATTTAGTAGAAATTGCCGACGCTTTGGGTGATCAACTGTATATCCTTTGTGGGACCATCCTACGTCACGGCTTGCAAGACAAAATGGCTGAAGTGTTTCAAGAAATACAGCGTTCCAACATGAGTAAATTGGATGCAGACGGAAAGGCAATCTACCGTGAAGATGGGAAAGTACTGAAGTCTGAATTGTACTTCCGTCCGGACATCAAGTCGATTCTTGATAAATAATTCCCGCTGAATTCATGAACGTGCAACGCTTTAATGTTCGCGTCTACGGACTGCTCTTCAATGCGCGTGGAGAAGTTTTGATTTCTGACGAATGCCGCAATGGGTATTCCTTCACGAAATTCCCGGGTGGTGGTGTCGAGTTTGGAGAAGGACTCGCAGACGCCTTGAAACGTGAGTTCATGGAAGAGTTGAACATTTCCGTGCGCGTGGGTGAATTTTTCTACATCAATGAATTCTTTCAGTCCTCTGCATTTAATCCCAATGATCAAATTATTGCCTGTTATTATATGGTACATAGCTATGAACTCGATAAGATCGTTGTCAATCAACACACCATACCTTTATTGGAAGACGGAGAATGTCACCGGTGGATTGCCTTGCACGAATTAACTGACAGTGACCTCACCTTTCCCATAGACCGTTACGTTGCGATGCTCCTCCGCAATCGCTAAATCCTTCATTTTTTCACAAAAAAAGCCCTTCATTAAGTAGAAACACGTACCAAAGTATAGGTTCACCTACTGAATTTGAATAGTCTCGGATTGCCATTACATCAATGGCCCGGAGAAGAGCTTCATCTTTGTCTCATGAAACACAAAACACATTTAACCATGAAAACAAAAATGAACTCAATCAAGAAAATCGCAACGACAGGAATGTTCTTTATATCATTATCTGCACTTGCACAAGAGACACCTATGACTGTGGAAACAATTGTCAATCAGCCATTGTGTTATGGAAGCGGAACGGGTCAAATCATTGTACATCCAATTGGAGGAAATGCACCCTATACCTATTATTGGTCGAACAATGCGCCGGAGGATGTCAATTACATCTCCAATCTTACACCTGGTCTGTACACAATAACCGTGAAAGATGCTTGGGGACAAGTCGTTTCTTTGACGTATGAAATTACAAGCCCGACGGCAATGCTTATCAACGGATCGATTTTACCTCCATCCAACAAAAATGCAACAGACGGTTCAGTAGATGTTACCGTGCTTAATGCGGTGGGAACACCAAGCTACAACTGGACTTTAGCAAATGGATCAGCAGTCGCATCGACACAAGATTTAACGCAAATTGGTGTTGGTCACTACTACTTGACTGTAACAGATCAAAACGGGTGTACATCAGCAAAAGATTTCAACGTCTTTGCGAAAAAACCAAAGCCAGTAACAGGTCAATCGATTAGCTTCACAGGAGGTAGTGTCGTACAACTAGGGTCTGTTTATCCGAACCCAGCCGTTCAGAACATCAATGTTCGTGCTGAAGAAAACCTAGCTGGCGTTGCAGTGTACAATGATTACGGTGTTAAGGTGTATGAATTGAATGGTAAATTGAACAGCAAAGAAGAAATGAACATCATTCTGAAGCACGGAGTTTACACTGTATATTTCACGTCAGAAAATGGAGAACAAAGCAGCGAACGTGTCGTGATTAGTGAATAAAATCTCGATTAAAATATTACATATTAAAGGCCTCATTGATTGAGGCCTTTTTTGGTTTATTCCTTTTCAATCAATAATAGGTGTCAACAATCCGTTGACAAATCATTCCAGAAATACGCTTATTGAAATCTGTAGCATGTTTTGAATACATCGCCAACTCTTCCAGTGTAAACATCCCTACAATCATCCCGATTAATTGGTGTTTGATGCCAGGTTGTTTGACGATAAAGGTGCGCACCCGATCATGAAACTGCAGAGCTGAACCTTTTCTTAGCAGGAGGTCATCAAAATTCGCTTGGTTCTTCACTAAACCCACCAGCACCTCATGCTGCATTTTTATAATTGGACGCAAGGTTTCATTTTGAAACTGTTCAATGGTCGAAACATCAGAGTTTTGAACAGTGTAAATGATTGGTCGTAAAGCAACAAGTTCTTCTCGCATGAACCTACAACAATCAAGTGGATGACATGTTCAATCGCGAGATAATCCTTACGCCTTTATCGTTTGGTAAATGGGCAGATACTCTTCTATGAATTCAGCCGTTCTTCGCTCCGTAAATGTTGTCGAAAAATACAGGTGCTGGCATTTTGGAAGACTTTCAAACAAGCGAATCAATTGCATTTTGTGGCCTGTGCGGAACAGTTCCTCCGTATCATCAAGAATGAACAATTTCAATTTTCCGACATTGAACCCATTTTGTATGTACAGCTCATAGAGGCGCTTAGGATTCGCTACGATGATTTCGGTCCCATCAAAAATGTCATTGCGTTGTTGGAGGATATTCCCTCTGTCATGGGCAAGGTCAACGGTTAGATCCAACCATCGGGTATATTTTGACAGTTCCGCGTGCAGGTCATACGCCTTTTGATCGCTTGCACAAACAATGATTGCGCGGGGTGATCCCTCAGCTGGCTCGTTCACTTTTTCAAGAATAGCAACAAGTGCAGCCGTAGTTTTTCCACTTCCTTCTGGAGCTTCCGCTAGGGTGTTTTTTCCCGATCGAATCCCATTAATCACTGCATTTTGAAATTCATTGAGTGCTGTAAAATTCTTTTCTGCCAGTAACTCTGCCAATTCAGGGCGTAAATTTTCGAATGCCATTACTTCAGTTTATCATTTTCTTTGTGCCGCGAATGGTCGCGATTTGTTTTCTTTTCAAGGTTCTTTTCCAATGCTTTTTCGAGGTCCACACCTGTTTGATTTGCCAAGCACATCAAAACAAATAGTACATCAGCCATTTCGTCGCCAAGGTCTTTATTTTTATCGGATTCCTTCTCACTTTGCTCGCCGTATCTTCTTGACATGATGCGCGCTACCTCACCCACTTCTTCCATGAGAATCGCCATGTTGGTCATCTCATCGAAATACCGCACTCCGTAGTCTTTAATCCATTGGTCAATTTTTGCTTGTGCTTCTTGTATTGTCATTCCTTGTTGAATTTGATGCTTTGCTATTTAGAATTTGATGCTTCGCAATTTGTTGTTTCACAATTTGATGCTTCGCAATTCGTGGCTTCGAGACTTCCTGCGGAACCTCAGCCACCTCGAACCTCACTCGTAACTCGTAATTAGTAATTAGTAATTCTTTATTCCCTGTTCTTCGAATCTGTAATTATAGTAACCGGCCCATCGTTAATGAGGCTCACCTTCATGTCTGCGCCAAATTTACCTGTTTCAATTTTTGTTTCTGAAATTATTTCCAACTGACGAATGAAATAGGCATAAAGTGGAATGGCTTGTTCGGGTCGGGCAGCGCGAATGTAACTCGGACGATTGCCTTTTTTTGTGGAAGCGAAAAGCGTAAATTGACTTACGACTAAAAAGCGTCCATTGATTTCAGCCAATGATTTGTTCATTTTTCCCTC
>JBILBT010000317.1:0-3450 GCA_044353545.1 Crocinitomicaceae bacterium
TAAAAACTTTACAAAAATATAGAAAAAAAAGGGGACCTTGGTTAAAAACGGATAGATTTGTCGATTTGACACGAACTTGAAGGTATGGGAATGCCCACTGTTTACACAACTGCACATGAATTAAGTAACGTTATCTCAACGGCTAAAAAGTCGGGAAGGGTGGGATTCGTACCGACAATGGGCGCCTTGCACGATGGGCACTTGTCATTGGTAAACAAGGCTTTAGATGAAAACTCTTTGGTTGTTGTGAGTATTTTTGTGAATCCAACGCAGTTCAACAATGCTTCCGATTTAAGCAATTACCCTAGAAACCTAAGGACTGACCTTGAGCTCCTTTCTATTTTTGATAGAGTGATTGTTTATGCTCCAAGTGTTGAGGACATCTACCCGAAAAATGATTTTTTTGAACCAATAGATCTTAATGGCTTGGATACAAGACTCGAAGGAGCCTTTCGGCCTGGGCATTTTCAAGGTGTAGTGCATGTGGTTCGCAACCTGTTTAACATTGTCCAACCTCATCGGGCTTATTTTGGAGAAAAGGATTTTCAGCAGTTGGCTGTAATTCGCCGAATGGTCGTGCTACTGAGCTTCACCACCGAAATCATTTCTTGTCCTACACACCGATCAGAGCATGGCTTGGCCTTGAGCAGCCGCAATATGCGTTTGTCGGACCAAGGGCGGTCGCATGCCTTGATTATCAGTCAGACTTTAAACTACATGAAAAATCTAGGGCATGACGCAACACCTAGCAAAGTCATGGAACTGGGTAATGCTTATTTTTCAAAGGGAAATTTGTCCTTGGAATACCTTGAAATAGTCGATGCCAATAGTTTAATGACCCTTACAAATCATTGGTCAGATCATTCTGTCTGTTGCATTGCAGCCTATTGCGAAGATGTGCGACTCATCGACAATCTTGCTATGTGAGGTTCCAAGTGCTTGGTGCATGATAAAATTCATTTAACTTTGCCCCAATTTCGAAAAAGAATGCTCATACACGTTGTAAAATCAAAAATCCACAGGGTAAAAGTTACCCAGGCAGATCTCAATTATATTGGCAGTGTCACCATTGATGAAGAATTAATGGATGCTGCGAATTTGATTGAAGGGGAGAAAGTACAAATTGTCAATCTCAACAATGGAGAGCGGCTAGAGACCTATGTGATCAAAGGAGCGCGTCGTTCTGGAACGATATGTCTGAATGGACCTGCCGCCCGCAAGGTGGCGATGGGCGATATCGTCATCATCATTGGTTATGCGCTAATGGATTTCGAAGAAGCAAAAAACTTTAAACCCTCATTGGTCTTCCCTGACGAAGAAACAAACTCTATTCTTTAAGCCATGGGAAAGAAGGCCATATTGACTTTTGTTAAAACTGTCCTTCCACTGCTCTTAGGGGTTTATTTGATTTGGATTTTCTTTTCCAGCATGTCTCCAGAGTCCAAAGCACTCTTTTACAAGGCCATTCGCGAAGCCAACTATTTTTGGATTGTACTTTCATTGTTGCTTGGTGTAGGAGCTTATTTCTCTCGTGCGTATCGATGGAAATATGTACTCGAACCTCTAGGATATAAAACGAAATTCAGCAACCGCTATCACGCAGTTATGATTGGTTACCTTGTGAACATGACCATTCCAAGAGCAGGTGAGGCGTCTCGTTCTGCAATGCTTTATCGTTCTGACGGAGTGCCATTCGCAAAATCATTTGGTACAATTATCGCTGAACGCGCTGTCGATTTTGCCATGCTTTGTTCGATTGCTTTTCTTACGGCGTTCATGGCCTACGACGATTTTTTAGCCATCAAGCAACAGATTATTGACTCATTTGGCGGATCAGCGTCTGCAAAAGGTGGATTTCCATGGAAATTGGTTATCTACGGTGTGATTTTAGCGCTTGGGGCAGTGTTTGCTTACTTGGTCCTATTTAAGCCACAGTTTCGTTCGCGATTGCTCAATTTTATTAAAGAAGTTATTGCAGGAGTATTCTCTATTTTCCGTTCGAAATCACCTTTTGCTTATGTCCTACATACACTGATTATTTGGGGTGCTTATGTGGCCATGTTCGCTTTGCCTTTTCAAGCTTTAGAGCAAACATCAGGCATTCACATCCAAGGGATAATGCTTGGTTTCATTGCCGGTGCACTTGGAATAACCTTTACCAATGGAGGAATTGGTACATACCCTTTGTTGGTGGGTTTGGTGGTTTCATTTTATATCAGTGATGACTATCCAGATGATGCGCAAGCGATTGGAAATGCCTTGGGTATGTTGATTTGGGTCTCACAAACCTTGTTGATGATTGTGTTGGGATTGATTTCCTTGGTCCTCTTACCGAAAAACTACCAAAACGAAGATGAGCAGACTCCAGGCAATTGAATCAAAAATCCTTACCCTCGTGGAGGCAGAACGCCGAATGGCCATGTGGCACATGAAAGGGGACAAAGTGGTGTTTACCAATGGTTGTTTCGATCTTTTGCACCAAGGACATGTCATCTATTTGGCCAAAGCTGCTGGACTTGGTGATCGTTTGGTTGTAGGGGTCAATACAGATGATTCAGTCAGACGATTGGAAAAAGGCAATGATCGTCCGATTAATTCGGAAGCTGCACGGGCTATCGTTTTGGCTTCTCTTGGTGTTGTTGATATGGTCGTCATTTTTAATCAGGATACTCCCGAAGAATTAATTCATGCGCTTGAACCAGACGTGTTGGTAAAGGGCGCTGATTACGACCCAAATGAAATGGATGCCAAAGCCAAGACCTACATCGTAGGTTCGGATTTTGTCCGCAAAAATGGAGGAGAGGTCTGTGTTGTCGACATCGTAGAAGGATTTTCAACAACAGGAATCGTCAATAAAATGAAGAAAGGATAAGCCTTTGTGCTTAAATCCTCGCTCTAAATCCACCTCCATCACCCATATTGAAGCGCAGGAAAATCTCAAATCCACCACGCGCTTTTGACACAGTGGTCAAACTCGACACATTGATGTCATAGGCAAATCCTGTTGAAAATTGGTCATATTCAAACATGAACTTCCCAACTAAAGCATCATTGAATCGGTGAAACAAACCAAAATATAGGGCTGCGGGACGCGTGAATCCTGTTGCTTTTGATCCTTCGCTGAGCATGTATTTGTAATTGAGCCCATAGAGAATTTCCATCGTAGATTTTTGGCGTTGGAAGTAAATTCCAGGTAACAAGGAAGCGCGTGAATTGCGCAATCCAATTTCTGCATTCACAAATGCGGACCAGCGCATGTGGAGGTTTTCAGAGTTCTTATCGATGAAGGAATATCCCGGGCGATTTAAGTGATACACAGCGATCCCAGCATTGATCGCACGCTGGTCATTTTGTGTCATGTATCCTTGTTTCTCTTTGTAGGTGTATACAACACCTGTTCCTGCATCGAGGTACATAAATGATGCAGAATTGAATGTTTCGCCAGAGGCC
>JBILBT010000316.1:0-3450 GCA_044353545.1 Crocinitomicaceae bacterium
CGGCACGAACCCTGCGGCTCCTCATCCCTTCCTTCCTTCACTTTGTTGCGGAGAGGGCGGGATTCGAACCCGCGATACACTTTTGGCGTATACACACTTTCCAGGCGTGCTCCTTCAACCACTCGGACACCTCTCCTCACATTCCATCTCATCAAATCTGCGTTGAGACTTTCAACTGAAACGGGCGGCTAAAGTACAAAAAAAAATATGCTTAATATGAGTTAGTCATTTCTTAAGGTCGAAATTTCTCCGCATAGATTCTTGCTGAATTGGTGTAGTATTGTTTCTTTATCCTGAGAAGTCCCCAATAAAAACATCATTTTCGTTAATGCCGCCTCCGTAGTGATATCCATTCCGCTAACAACTCCCACCTCATTGAAGAAGGAACTCGTAGCATACTTTCCCTGTTGAACGGCTCCTGAACTGCATTGAGTGGTATTCACTACAATTCCACCACTCTTCAAGTAGGCTGAAATCATTTCTCGCAATTGGGGATGGCTCGGCGCATTGCCCGCACCAAAGGTTTCGAGAATTATAGCATCAGTTTTACTGCGATCAAAAAGAGAAGTGTACGCGTCGGCGGGAAAACCCGGGTAAATTTTAAACAATCCAACACGATTGCTCAATGCACTATGGTATTTGAATTCTGCTTGAGCACTACGAAAGAGCTTATCTATTCGGTATTCAATCTTTACCCCAGCAACAGCCAACTCAGGATAATTGGGTGATGCAAAGGCCTCGAACTGATTGGCGGAGATTTTGGAGCAACGGTTGCCCCGGTAAAGTGAATATTCAAAATAAACGGCGACCTCTTGTACAACCGCAACTCCATCCTTGTCTCGGGCAGCTGCAATTTCAATCGCGGTAATTAAATTTTCCTTCCCATCTGTTCTGATTGTTCCAATCGGCAATTGTGAGCCAGTAAAAATGACTGGCTTTTTTAGTCCTTGCAGCATAAAACTTAAAGCAGATGATGAAAATGCCATGGTATCTGATCCATGCAAGATGACAAAGCCTTCATAATTGTCGTAGTTGTCAGACACCATTTGTGCCATACGCATCCATCCTAGGTGGTCCATTTCTGATGAATCGATGGGAACTTCAAAGCTTATGCTTGTCAAAGAAACATTCAAACGGTGGATTTCTGGAACATGGGTATGCACATGCGCAAAATCGAAACTTTTCAATTGTCCTGTTTCTGGATCATTGATCATTCCAATCGTACCTCCTGTATAGATTAGTAAAATGCGTGTTGTCTTGCTCATGAATCTCCGATTTAATAATTGCTCACTTCATCTATATGGAATAAGCTTCGCGCATTGTGTGATGTTATTTCTTCGACCTCTTTTAAAGATACATTTTTCACTTCGGCCAATCGTTCGGCAACGTGCAAGAGATAAGCGCTTTCGTTTCTCTTTCCTCTGTGTGGAACTGGTGGGAGATATGGTGAGTCCGTTTCTAGGATCATGCATTCCAAGGATAAATGAGACAATACCTCATCCAAGCCAGATTTCTTGTAGGTGAGCACCCCGCCAATGCCAAGTTTGAAGTTGCCATAGGCCAATGCCCGATGTGCCTGATCTAAAGTACCTGTGAAGCAATGAAACACACCACTCAAGGTATCGTCATTCAAGACATCCAAGACCTCGAAAATTTCATCGAAAGCCTCCCGAGCATGAATCACAATGGGCAATTTTAATTCCTTCGCCCATTCGACTTGTTGATGAAATGCCACGCGTTGCTGCTCGATGTATGTTTTGTCCCAATACAAATCCATTCCGATTTCTCCTACTGCGCAATAAGACCTTCCTGAAAAAAGATGATTCTTAATTATTTCCAGTGCGGATTCCCATTCACCATCAACAGATCCAGGGTGCAGACCCATCATGGGAAAGCAATGTCTTGGAAATTGATCAACCAAATCGTGCATAGATTCGATGGATTCGAGATCAATGTTTGGCAAGAGCAGTGTTTGCACACCTGCATTGATGGCACGTTTTACAACTTCAGTTCGGTCCTCATCAAAAGATTCGGAAAAAAGATGCGTATGCGTATCTATAAAGTGCATGCGCTTAGAAGAGGGAAATGCTTAATCCTAACTGAAGGATATTGAGGTGCGTACTTGCCGAATTGGAAAAAACTGGACTGAATTGGTAAGAACCAAACAAGGCAAAGTTTCTAAATCCTATCCGCGCATGTGCTGAGTAAAGCAGTCTATGAATGTCTGGAAATTGACTGTTTTTGACCTCCATTTTTCCAATTGACGATTCAAACACCTCTTTGGTATAGGTGTTTAATGTATAACCAACTTTTCCACCGATATGAAACTTGAAATGCTGCCATTTCGGCGAACGAAAACGCAATTCAACAGGAACACTTAAGGAGTTTGCGCAGAAAAAATGTTTGTCTTCATCGGGCACGAATGTTTGAATGTCATATACGTTCGTGGTTGACGTGCTCGCGTCAACCTGGAATTGCAAGTAACTGTAACTGATTCGGTACAAGGAGTGACAAATACCCAAGCCCAAAGACATTGTATTCCCCTTGGTGATTGGAATATCAAACATTAAGTTCGTATTGAAGCCAATAGAGTTCCACTTATTTTTAAAAGGCTGGCGGTCACCTGTCCAATCGTTGTAGGTCAAATCAAAAATTAAGCGGTCGTACTTTCGGACTTTTTCAGTTTCAGCAGGACGATATCCTGTAAAAAACCAGACAGCGCCAGGACGAAAACGAGAAATTAAATTCGGTTGCGGGGACGGGTCTTGTGCTGCTGCGGAGAAGGACAAAACTGCCAAAAAAGCGATCGAAAGAAACTTAATCATTCTGCAATTTTTTTTCCCAATTCCATGCGTGTTGCACTGAATCTTCCAGTGAATATTTCGGATACCAATTTAGTAAATGATTTGCTTTATCTGCCTTGGCAAAAATTTCAACAACATCACCTGGTCGTTTAGGGCCAAATTTCCAGTTGAGTTTCACCTCAGAAATGGCTTCAAATACTTGGATCACTTTTAAGATTGTTGTGCCTGCACCCGTTCCTACATTGATGGTTTCAAATGAAGATTTACCTGATTCCAAAAATTCCAAGGCCTTTACATGGGCTGTTGCTAAGTCCATCACATGTATGTAGTCTCGGACACATGTTCCATCTGAAGTTGGATAATCATCTCCAAATACGGTAAGCTGCTCGTATTTCCCAACGGCTGTACCTGTTACCATGGGCAACAAATTGTTTGGTTTACCTATTGGAAATTCACCAATCAAGCCACTCGGATGGGCGCCAATTGGATTGAAGTAGCGCAAGGCAATAATGTTAAGCTCGGCCTTGCTCTGATGTACATCCTTCAAAATATCTTCTCCAATAATCTTGGTGTTTCCATAAGGCGACGCTGCAAGTCCTTTCGGTAACTCTTCGGTAACTTCTTTCAGTTCTCCTGGCTCACCATA
>JBILBT010000082.1:0-10956 GCA_044353545.1 Crocinitomicaceae bacterium
AATCCAGTTTGCAGCTGCTTTATAGTTGCTTGTTAAGGCGATAACTTCTTCGTAAAAGAGCGCTGTACCTTTTTGGTCTGTCAATATTCCAGCATCGTATTCGGACAAGCCAAGTTTTGATGTGTATTTGATGTGCAAATCTCGAGGTAGTGCAGGCATTTCCCTGCGAATCGTATTGATTTGAACCTCGTCAACGATTAAGGGTTGTAAATCGGGTTCAGGGAAATAACGATAGTCATTGGCAGCTTCTTTTGAGCGCATTGACATCGTGGTATTCTTCAATGCATCGTAGGAACGTGTTTCCTGGAAGAGTGTTTCTCCGTTTTCTAATGCAGTAATTTGTCGAACAATTTCAAACTCAATGGCGCGCTGCACATTGCGAATGGAGTTCATGTTTTTTACTTCGATCTTGGTGCCAAACTCTGGATTTCCTTTGATACGCACTGAAATATTGGCGTCACAGCGAAGAGAGCCTTCTTCCATGTTGCCATCGCAGATTTCGAGGTAACGCACCAATTTTCGTACTTCGGTCAAATAGGTATATGCCTCCTGAGAACTGCGAATGTCGGGTTCAGAAACCACCTCCAAAAGTGGAACTCCGGCGCGATTTAAATCGACCAATGTGTCAAATACATCGACATCATGGATGCTTTTCCCAGCATCTTCCTCCATGTGAATGCGTGTCAAGCCAATTTCTTTTTCTTCGCCATTTTCCAATTTGATGTGAATGACTCCACCTGTGCAGATCGGGGTTTTATCTTGTGTGATTTGATACCCTTTTGGAAGGTCGGGATAGAAATAGTTTTTTCGCGCAAAATATTGTTCTTCAGCAATCGTACAACCACATGCTAAGCCAAGTTTTATGGCGTATTCAATGGTTTTCTTGTTCATCTTTGGAAGGGTTCCAGGATGTCCAAGTGTAATCACGCTAACATTTGAATTGGGTTGAGAACCGTATTCGTTGATGTCGTTGGAATAAGCCTTGGATTTCGTGAGCATCTGTGCATGCACTTCCAGGCCAATGACAACTTCGTATTTGTCGCGAATGGATGACTCCATGATTATATTCTAGAAATTAATTCTTTCATGATGATGGTCATCTTTGGCTCTTGACGACTTGCCACGTCGATCACATCTTGAAGACTCACTTTGTGAATTTTTCCAGGTACACCAAGATCCGTAATAATGGAAATTGCAAAACACGGGATTTCCATGTGACGCGCAACAATTACTTCCGGAACAGTTGACATGCCAACCGCATCAGCGCCAATCGCGCGAACGTAACTATATTCAGCTGGTGTTTCAAGAGTTGGACCAGTCAAACCGGCATAGGTGCCTATTGAAACACGAATGTTATTTTCTTGAGCAATGTCTTTGGCCAATGCGATCATCTCGTGGTCATACGGTTCACTCATGTCCGGGAAACGTGGACCTAATTCATCAAAATTCTTTCCGATGAGTGGATGTGCCGGAAAAAGGTTGATGTGGTCATCTTGAATCATGATTTCTCCCACTTCGAAGTCCGGATTTACACCTCCTGAAGCATTCGAAACAAACAAGCGTTCAATCCCCATCAACTTCATGACACGCACTGGAAAAGTAACCTGTTGCATGGTATATCCTTCATAGAAGTGAAAGCGTCCTTGCATGGCCATCACTTTCTTTCCGCCCAACTCGCCAAAAATCAATTTGCCGGAGTGGCTTTCCACCGTTGAAACAGGGAAATTTGGAATGGTGTCGTAAGGAATCTCATCGATGATGGAAATTTCCTTCACGAGGCCACCCAAGCCAGTTCCTAAAATGATGCCGATTGTCGGTTCTACTGATGTTTTTGATTTGATAAAATCAACAGATTCTTTAAATTGTGTCAACATAGTTATTCAATTGTTCTAAAAATTCATCTTTGCGATCGAAAGAAACTGTTATTGGTTGATAAAACCAAGGGTAGTTCTTCATCGTTGCTTCTGTAGATAAATCAGCCAATTTTACCAAATCCTTTTCAGTGGTGACAATAGCTGTTCCATCAGATGCAAAAGTATCAAATTTTTGGTGAACCTTGAATAGGTCGTTGTCGGTATATGGGTGATGGTCGGGAAATGAAAGGTGAATCACTTCGAAAGCACCGCTGAAATGAGCAATGAGTGATGTTGCATCTGCAATGGCAGTGACGAGCAACACCCGTTTTACACTTGAAAATTCGAATTCCTTACCAACGCATACAGTTGTAGAATAAGCAATGGAGGCAAAGTAAATAGGAATTTTTGGAGTATTTATTTTTTGTTCAATTTGCTGTTTTTCGTCAACACTAAGTGCGTTAGGACATTTAGTTACAACAATTGCATCCGCACGATTTTTACCGCTTTTGGATTCACGTAAACGGCCCGCGGGCAAAGGTAAATCTGCATAGAATGGTTTGTGGTAATCCGTTAAAATAAGCGTAAACCCTGCAGTGACTGCTCGGTGCTGAAGCGCATCATCCAATAAGATTAAATCAGTAGATGGATAAAGAGTAATGATTTTTTTTACGCCATAAGCACGCTTTTCACAAACAAAAACGTGTGTATTTCCCAAGTTTCTTTTGGCATACATCGCTGATTCATCGCCCGCTATTTCAGCAGCAGTTCCGCGTTCAATTTTGATGAACCCACTTGAATTTCTGCCATAACCTCGACTCAAAATGGCGATTTGTCTGGTTTTTGAAAAATGCTCAGCCAAAAACAAGGTCATTGGTGTCTTTCCAGTTCCACCTGCGCTTAGGTTGCCAACGCAAATAGATTTAAGGGCAATCTTGTGTGATTTAAAAATTCCAACGGAATAGAAGAAGTTTCGAAGACTGACAGCAACCCAATACATGAGTGAAAAGGGTAGGAGCAAGTACTTCAGCACTTTCGTCATGAAGGAAGGATTGATTTAGTTTGCAGAATAATCTGAAAATTCTTGGTCATCCGCAAAGTAGTAAATTCGCACTTGAGCCGTGTCCGTGAGGAAGTCAATTTTACCAATCTCGAAACGGTTTATGGCTATTCCAGTGCGCTTTTCTAAGTCTGCTTTCATTTCATCATACTGTTCTGGACGGATCAAATCAATCCGTTCATAATTGATCGTTTTGCGTGTCTCATGTTTTACCAACCACAAGTTCTCGAGAATATAGGTTAACAACATTACGGAAACGTTGATAATCGCCATTTCAGCTAAACTAATTTGTTTGGATGCCAAGGAGTTTACAACACTAACGCCAATGATCAAGAAGAGATAGGTCATTTCTTTGATTTCAATGGCATCGGTGCGGTAGCGGATAATTCCAAAGATGGCAAACAAACCAAGTCCCATTCCTGTGTCGATGTCAAGTTTCTTTAGTCCAAAACACAAGAAAAATGTAATGGTACCGATAAGGTAATAGGTGAATAAGTAATCTTTTCGACGCGTTTTTTCGTAATAAAAGTATCGAATGAGAATGGTCAAAACAATCATGTTAACTGCCAAGCGAAGAAGCAACACATAGGCATCGTCGCTAAAAAGTGTTAGACCAAGGACTTCAGTTTTGGAGAGAGGGAGTAAGAAATTAGGCAGCATCAGTATTTATTTTTTTTAGGGTTAAAAGTTTTTTCTTAAATCGGTTAAATTTCAATCGGCTTCCGCCATACAATTCAATGGACCCGATACAGTATTTACTCAATCGGTATGGACGAATATTTATTGTTTTCATCAATGCAAAGAAAGCAGAATTTCTGTTTACCATTTCCTGTTTGAGTTCAGCGATGATCACATTGTCGAATTGTTCAGTCTTTTCTTCCCAACGAAACATGAGGTCGAAATCTAGAGTCAATCGTTCATTTTCAATTTTATTCACCAAGGTTATTCTGTGAAAAGAATTCCACATTACTGCCTTTAAATCGACATCCTTTGGAATAACGCTCTTAATGAAATCAATATGCTGGGCTTCCATTTGATCTGGGATGCTTTCCACCCGAATGCGTTTCTTGTTGGTGCGTCCTTTGAATTTGTGCTTGATTTCTAAAAAGGTCAAATTCGATTCAACATATTTTCTAAACCTCACTTTGAACCGGTTGGTTCGTCCATTGTGATGGTCTTGGAAGAATGAAAATCGCTCATCGTCAAAATACAAGCTCTCGTAAAACGGTGTTCTCGTATTTTCGATTTCTAAAATTTTGTATGCAGCAGATAGTTCAGGAAGAAACTTAATAAATTGCTTCAAGGAGAATGCAAATTTGGTGTCCACGCGATTCATCAACTTCACACGATCCATTTCGGAGAGTGTAATTGGCTCAAAGCCAAGAAGTATTTCATGAATAGCAGGGTTTAGCATAGGTGCAAAGTTAAGAAATTATTAATCTTTAAAGCCCTTTGATGTCGTTTCCTTTTAGTTCAGTCGAAAATATGTGGTTTTTAATCAATGATTATCTTTGTCAGATGAGAAAAAAAATACTGCTGTTGGGTTCAGGTGAACTTGGAAAAGAATTTGTGATTTCATGTCAACGACTTGGACAGTATGTGATTGCTGTCGATAGCTACGAAGAGGCGCCAGCGATGCACGTTGCCAATGCGTTTGAAGTAATCAATATGCTGGATGGTAATGCCTTAGACCGCATCGTGGAAAAACATCAGCCGGATCTCATTGTTCCTGAAATTGAGGCCATTCGAACAGAACGTTTTTATGACTACGAAGCAGCTGGTATTCAGGTTGTGCCAAGCGCCAAAGCCGCAAATTTCACGATGAACAGAAAAGCAATTCGAGATTTAGCGGCCATTGAGGTAGGTGTTCGAACAGCGCCTTATCGCTATGCAACAAGCTTTGAAGAGTTGAAGCAAGGTGTTGAATTTACAGGTATGCCCTGTGTAGTAAAACCATTGATGTCAAGTTCTGGCAAGGGGCAATCGGTAATCCGCAAGGAAGAAGATGTTGAGAAAGCATGGAACTATGCCATGGAAGGTTCGCGCGGAGATTTGAAGGAGGTGATTGTCGAAGGATTTATTGATTTTGACTATGAAATAACGCTTCTTACGGTAACACAAAAAAATGGAGAAACGCTCTTTTGCCCACCTATCGGACATCGACAAGAACGAGGCGATTATCAAGAAAGCTGGCAGCCGCAGGTCATGAATTCAGAACATTTAGAGCAAGCTAAATCAATGGCAGCACAGGTGACTTTAGCACTTGGTGGAGCAGGTATTTGGGGAGTTGAGTTTTTTATCACAAAGGAGGGTGCCTATTTTTCTGAACTTTCGCCCCGTCCGCATGACACAGGAATGGTGACTTTAGCGGGAACGCAAAATTTTTCTGAATTTGAGTTGCATGCGCGCGCTGTGCTTGGATTGCCTATTCCAGAAATCGTTGCTACTCGAAATGGAGCAAGTGCTGTTATTTTAGCTACAAAAGAAAGCAATGAATGGCCAACTTTTAGTGGATTGGAAAAGGCAGCATGTTACACCAATTCGGATCTTAGAATTTTCGGAAAACCCAACACAAGGCCATTTAGACGAATGGCGGTTGCCTTAACTTATGGGAATGAATCGACAGCTGAACTGGTCGAAAAAGCCAAAGCTATGGCTACTGAAATTAAGGTGGATTAAAGCAGCCCTAAGGCGATCTTCATACGAATCACGCGTTTTGACGCAACATCAACTTTTTTCTTGAATGCAGCATCAGAGCGGTATTTCTTGAGGATATCTGCATGTGCTTTTTTCGCATCAACAGGCATGAGTACAATGTCACATCCCGCTGCAATTGCCTTTTCTTCACAATTTGGGATGCTTGCTACACCACCCATGTTCATCGCATCGGTCACGATCAGTCCTTTAAATCCAAACTCTCCGCGAAGAAGTGTCGTAACGATTGTTTCTGAAGTTGTCGCGGGCATGCCTTTGGTATCGTAGGTCGGATTGTTGGTCACGCCAATGTGTGCCACCATGATGGACAACACACCATTTTTAATGAGTTCAGGATAGTTGCCAATTTCTTTTAACTCACCATCAATCATTTGCAGCGCTTTGTGTGTGTCCCCACTTACGAGCCCATGTCCAGGAAAGTGTTTCGCTGTAGCCAAAATGTTGTGCGATTGTGTTTGTTGAATGAAGGCATCTGACCATGGGATAATGTTTGCTGTTATAGCGCCAAAACTTCTGAATCCAACGGTTTTGTTGGGTGACATGTCCACCACGGGGGAGAAGTTGTAGTTGATTCCAATCGCATTTAACTCTTTTGAAATCAAATCGGCACATTCGCGTACTTCATCAATGTTGACCATTTCATTGGCTTTCTTAACCGGAGTGGAACCAATAATTTTCCGATTGACTAGGCTTGGTTCAGCGTCTGCGCTATAAAGAAAAGGCAAGTTGCCAAGCGTGTCGTTCATTTGCTCAAAATTTTTGATCCATGCAGTGAACTCTTCTTTAGTGCCATTGAGCATCAAGACACCGCCGATGATGCGTTGACGAATGTGCGCTTTAATCGTAGCTTCCGTTTGACCTAGACGACCCACCGCGGGCATGATGAGTTGTGCCACAATCGCTGTGTCGTCAAGTTGCGTAAATACCCGTTCTACCTCAGCATCAAGATCCTTGTTATCTGTTAAGAAATCACTGAGTTTAAATTCTTTCTGAACTTCGGGCTGAATGCGTTTTTCAGCTTTTTTCTCTGAAGTCGATGTTTGTGCGCAGCTGTAAAAAAGCGTAACAAGGAGGCTTGGTAAAATGAAATATTTTCTCATGGATGAAAGATCTTGTTAAAATAGATGCCAAAGTTAAATTCCTTCAAGGCGCGAGAAGGCACGAACCGCGACGTTTTTTGCACAATCCCATTGTCAACAACCATTTTGAAGCCCATGACAGGAGTAGTTTTTGTCGCTCCAGTAATTTTTGAAACACACCCAAAACGCAAGTCGTAAAAGCAAAAGGTTTTACCCTCAGTGCTTGTTGTATAGTAGCCATCGGAGATAAATTCGAGCTGCTTGGAATAATTCTTATCAGGCCATTTCAATTGGTGCAATTCTTTTTGATGTTTTGGAATGGTGTCCACCTCTTTTGGATTAAAATCGTAGAAAATGGATTTGTAAGCGACGTAATAATTTGCGTCATCTTCGGCGAGCATCATCCAATAAAAACTGGTGAATGGCATGGTAGCCACCATGGCGTTTCTCGTTTTTAAATGACTTTCGGCAAAATAGTTATTCGCATTCCCCAAAACAATTAGCTTGATGATTACTCCAAAAAGCAGGTAACTTGTCGAATAAATGAGTCCGCCGTTATTCCATTTTCTGCGGGAAATACTCTCTCGTGTTTTCGCCATGGCAATGATCAGACAAATCATAAATGGCAATGTATACAATGGATCAATGATGAAGACAGTGTTGAATTTTATTCGCAGGTCGAATGGCCAAAAAAACGATGTCCCATAATTTGTAAACATATCCAACATGGGGTGAGTAATAATTCCCCAAAAGAATAGGCTAATCCACATTTTTCTTTCGTATTTTTTCTTGTAAAGTTTATGGACCAGCCACCCAAGAACTGGAGCCATAAGGCAAGCGAAAAGAATGGAATGGGAGAGCCCGCGATGCACTAGCGCACCATCGATAGGGTGGTATAAGCCACTGAAAATAACATCTAAATCTGGGATTGTTCCAGCAATGGCGCCCCAAAGTGGTGCTTTGTTGCCAATTTTTCGTCCTGCGACGGCCTCGGCAACTGCAGCTCCGAGAACAATTTGAGTAAGTGAGTCCATAATGTATATGCCGCAAAATTATAGTTAAAAACAATGGGGCAAACAATTGTTCAATTTTGTATCTTCAAGTACCTAAACTGAATTTATGAGAAACCACCAAACCATCAAGTCGTGGGCTGAAGATGATCGGCCGCGCGAAAAAATGTTAAGCAAAGGAAGATCAGCACTTTCTGATTCTGAGTTACTCGCCATTTTAATTGCTACAGGATCAACAAAAAAATCAGCCTTGGATCTCGCAAAAGAATGCCTCACCTTGGCTGGAAATGACCTTGCGAAATTATCACGTCTCACCGTGAATGAGCTCTGTAAGATAAATGGTATTGGCCCAGCGAAAGCTGTCACCCTAGTGGCATCTTTGGAGTTGGGCAGACGAAGAAAAGACAAGGCCATTGACAAAAAAATGCGCATTGTTTCTTCCCAAATTGTGTATGACCACATGCGGCAATATTTACAAGATCTGTCCCATGAAGAATTCTATGCTATTTTGTTGAATCGCGCCAATGAGGAAATCCGTACGGTACAAATTTCTTCTGGGGGCTTATCCGGAACCGTTGCCGATGGAAAGATGATTTTTAAGGCAGCGATAGAAAACAGTGCACATGGCATGATCCTCGTGCACAACCATCCGAGTGGCCAGCTTTTTCCGAGCGATAGTGACAAAAGTTTAACGCGCAAAATGGTTCAATTTGGAAGCTTTATCGATTTGCCCATCTTGGATCACCTTATTTTCGCCGATAATGGTTATTTTAGCTTCGCTGATCAAGGAATACTTTGATTGAATCAATTTTAGCTCATGAAACGCATTATTACTATTGTCGGTGCACGTCCTCAAATCATAAAATCATCAGCGATTAGTCGCGCTGTGAAAGGCCCATTCAAGAATCTACTTGAAGAGATTATTGTGCATACGGGTCAGCACTATGATGAAAACATGTCGGATGTCTTTTTTAATGAATTGGATATCCCCTTGCCCCACTATAACTTAAATGTTGGCAGTGCTTCACATGGGGTGCAAACAGCGCGCATGATTGAAGGATTGGAAGCAATTTTCGTGATAGAAAAACCGACGGCTGTTCTCGTCTATGGCGACACCAATTCGACCATCGCCGCAGCCTTAGCTGCAATAAAAATTCATATCCCGGTTGTGCATGTTGAGGCAGGTTTAAGAAGTTTCAATAAATCCATGCCTGAAGAAGTTAATCGCATCGCTTGTGATCACATGTCAACATTGCTCTTTACACCAACTGCGACAGGCCTAGAGAACCTTAAGCGTGAGGGTTTTAAATTGGACAGTAATGAAAAAGCGAGTGCAGATTGCCCCAAAATATACCATTGTGGGGATGTGATGTACGACAATAGTCTTCATTTTTCTGATTTGTCATCTAGTTCGTCCACACTTTTGAAATCCTTGAACCTGGAAGGTAAATCATACATACTGGTGACCGTTCATCGGGATTCCAACACAGATATCTCATCGAATCTTCAGAGTATTTTCAAGGCGCTCGTTCAATTGAGTGAAAAATACAAGCAAACAATTGTTCTACCGCTACACCCAAGGACAAAAAATATGTTGGAGAAGCAGTTGCCCCCAGAATTGTATCAATCGGTCATCGGTAATGATGAGATTAAAATCATTCCACCCGCAGGTTTCTTGGACATCATTGCCTTGGAAAAAAATGCATCGTTAATTATTACGGATAGCGGAGGACTCCAGAAGGAGGCATTTTTCTTTAAGAAGCCATGTATTATTCTTCGAGAGCAAACAGAGTGGATCGAAATCGTTGAAAACGGGAATGCCTTATTGACCGGTGCCTCGGAAGAAAAAATCCTCGATGCCTATCTCCAATTGACCACCCATACTGACCAAAGTTTCCCAGAATTTTATGGAGACGGTACAGCAGCAGAATTTATTTGCAAAAAAATCATCGAAGAGCTTTAGGATGCTGATTTATGTTGATGAAATATCGGAACGTTTAATCTACACCTTGGATTTTATTTTTAAGGTACGTGGGTTAAGCTATTCAATAACGAACGACGGTCAACATTTTATTACTTCGTCATCAGCGAAAATCAATTATTCTGAACGCTATTTTTCGAATGAACTGCAGCTGAAGCCCTCAACAGTTCTCTTTGATGAGCAGGTGTTTATTTATGAAATAGGCAGTGGTACCTTTGAAGACGAAGAGTGTCTAACCTTCAACAAAGTCATTGATCCATTGGCTTCCATTTTTTATGTGATTACCCGAATGGAGGAGTCCACGAGTACCTTTGAAGATCGACATGGCCGATTTCCTTTAGAGCGCAGTGTTTTGCATCGTTTTGGATGGATTGAGAAGGCGATGTGCGATCGCTGGGCAGTGGATTTTCTGCGATTTCTTGACCGAAAGGAGCTCATTTCGTTTAGGAATCATTCAACCGACGTTGAAATTATTCCAACCTTCGATATTGACAATGTGTTTGCCTATCAATGGAAAAATGGTCTTCGAAAATGGGTTTCCAGTGCCAAAGACGTCATAAAAGGAGATCGACGCAGAATTTTAGAACGCAGAGATGTACTAAAAGGAGTCAAAAAAGATCCCTACGATACATTTGAGGATATTCTTGCTGTTCGCAAAGCTGGATTCGCCGTTCGTATGTTTTGGTTATTGGGCGATTATGCGAAATTTGACCGTAATGTTTCGCACAAAGACCCACGGCATCAGGCCTTGATCAAAACGATGTCTGAATCGTGTATTGTAGGTATACATCCAAGCTATAAATCGAATAGCTATGAATATTACCTGCACGAAGAAAAGGAACGCTTAGAGGAAATCATTCTGAAAACAGTCGAACATTCTCGCCAACACTTTTTAAAGCTTAAAATTTCAGTGACTTACCCGATTTTGATTGAACAGGGAATCCGACACGATTATACCATGGGATTTGCCGAAAATGTTGGATTCAGAGCCGGCACAGCAAGGCCCTTTCCTTGGTTCGATTTAACATTAAACAAACCCACCGAGCTCATCGTGCATCCTTTTGCCTACATGGACGGTACCTTGAACGAATACATGAAGCTGTCACCGCAAGAGGCGAAGGAAACTATACTGAAACTCTACAAGGAAATACAAAAATTCGGCGGTGATTTTTTATGTGTTTGGCACAACGAAACAATCGGCGACTACGGGATTTGGGAAGGTTGGCGCGAAGTTTTGAATTATACATTATCTCTAAAC
>JBILBT010000083.1:0-10946 GCA_044353545.1 Crocinitomicaceae bacterium
ACAATCAAGGTAGCTTTGCCCGTCATGGCACAAAGTGTCGAGGTCAAGGCAGAATCTATTCCACCTGAAATTCCTACAATGAAGCCATCCATTCGCGCTTGAGCGCAATAAGCGGAAAGCCACTCTTGAATGTGTAATCCAATGGCTTCGCAATTCACTTAAAAGAGGATTGACAATTTGAACTGTAATTGGCTTTGCTGTGCGGCGTTGTTGACTTCAACTTTGTCGCCAGCAGAATTATAAGTAAAATGATAATTCTTTTGCTTGTCCGTATTCCATTGCGTATGCAATGGTGTGAAACCATAATAGTATCCAAGCTCAGCAACTAAGCAAGTTGATCCAACGAAATTCCATTCTGCACCTAGAGACATACCTACAGCCGATTTCATGAAGAACAAATCATTTTTAGCCCGCATGTCTTCACGTGCATCTGAACCTTTTACAACCATTGGTAAAAATAATGGATCAATTGTACCACCCTCGTCATTAATAGTGCTTTTCACCAAGAAACTGTTTCTCAAACCAAACTTTCCAAAATAACGGAAATAGCCAATAAAGTTGGTTCTGAATTGTAACATTGTAGGAATCGTCAAATAGGTCGCTTTTTGAATGCGCGAATCTAAATTGTAGATATTTTGATTCGTATTTGATACATCGACATCACTTTGCGGGATGATGTCCTTTCCTTCGTAAACGTAATACAGGTTGTTGTTTGTAGCTTCGTACTTCAAGGTCTCAAAATCAAATTCTACCCCCGTGCAAAACACCAATGATTCTGTCAAGCTGAAGTTCACATTCATACCGATCGACAAGTCATTACTCAATCCATTTTTCTGAAAATAATCAGAAGTTACATTTTGCATCAAGATGCTTGTTCCGAATACCAAACCGGCTTGTACTTCTTTCCCTTCGGCATCTTGTGCCATTGAATTCATCCCAAATGAAATTCCTGCAATAAGTAGTAAGATTTTTTTCATAGCGTTTTGCGTTTAATTCTTGTAGCTAAGTCCGCTTCAACTCGTTTGATTTTGCGTACTTTTGAGTTCAAAAATAAGGAATATCAATGAGTATCAAAAGCTTTTTTCTTGCAGGTTTTATTGCCCTACTGATTTCTTCTTGCGCGAATGACCCCTTGGATGTCGATGCATCTGATGTGAAGGTCAACATTGGTTTCGTGAACATGGATTCAATATGGTCCGAATCTAAAGGCCGAGATTTTTTGAAAGCAGATGCCGATTTTCGCACACGTATTCCTGAAATGTATGAATATGAGCTTGGCTATTGCTTGCGTATTGGGAAGATTAGTGATACTGCGCTGATCAACAGTTTAACCCAATTCGTCAATGATCCATTTATGTCAAGGGTGGAAAAGGCGATTAACCGTGAATTCAAAAATTTGTCCAAGGTTAAAGAAGAAATGATCGATGGATTTCGTCATGTCAAATACCACCTGCCTAAGGCGAAAATACCCACGAACATTGTCTTCATGAATTCAATTTTTACCACAAGTGCATTCAGTACACAAGAAGAAATCGGTATCGGTTTGGAACGTTATCTGGGTAAAAATTCTTCCGTGATTAAGGATTTGCCGAATGACATGTTTTTCGATTGGATTAAAGAAGGATTGGATCGCCGTTATCTTGTGCGCGATGCATTTTGTTCGTGGATCATGACACATTACATTGCAGAAACAGATGGCAATCTCGCGGAACACATCATTCGCTGGGGTAAAATCCTTTACCTCACGGAAGCGGCTCTTCCTAATGCTCCGGAATCAATTATTCCAAGATACTCAGAACAAGACTACAAGTGGGCCTTGGAAAATGAATATGCGCTTTGGAAATATCTGGTTGATCAGAAAATGCTCTTTAAAATTGATGAGCTGAACAAAACGAATCTATTGAATGAAGGACCATTTACACCTGGATTACCTCAAAAAGGTCCAGATCGTCTCGGTCAGTTTCTTGGGTGGAGAATGGTGCGTAAGTACATGGAAGTGAAAGACATTACTGTGGAGGAGTTGATGAATGTTCCGTACACGGAAATTATTGTAGAATACGAAATAGATTAAAATCATGGAGGATAAAATCGTTAAAACCTCGGAAATAGATATCAAGGTTGGATTGAATGAGAACAATTTGCCTGTGGCAATGAAATGGAGTGCAAGCGATGGTGGTGTGGAAAATGCTGCGGCGAAAGCGTTCATGCTATCGATTTGGGATCCAGCGCAAAACAACACCATGAAAATCGACCTGTGGACGAAGGATTTGACCATTGATGAAATGAAACAGTTTTTTCATCAAACCCTATTGACGATGGCCGATACTTTCGAAAAAGCAACTGGTGAACATTTGATTGCGGAAGATCTTCGGGATTACTGCTACCATTTCGCGGATAAAATGCAAATTCTACCCGAGAAGTAATGTATTCGGGTACGCTAAAAAAAATGCGCGTTTCCTTGGGAGAGGAGGTGAATTATGTCTTGTCTCTCAATGAAGAGATTGATATGAATGCGCTGATCGGAAAGACATTGCATTTTGAATGGAACGGTCAAATTATTTGTTCTTCATGTGGTAAAAAAACGAACAAGTCTTTTGGTGATGGGTTTTGCTACCCTTGTTTTACATCTGCGCCAGATGCGGCCGAGTGTATCATTCGCCCCGAATTGTGCCGAGCCCACTTGGGGGAAGGACGTGATCCTGAATGGGAAGAAGCTCACCACAATGTACCACATATTGTCTATTTAGCCGCTACAGATGCTGTAAAGGTGGGCGTTACAAGAGGAACACAAGTGCCAACAAGATGGATTGATCAAGGTGCAGCGCAAGCAATTATTCTAGCCGAAACACCAAACCGCTATGAGGCAGGAATGCTGGAAGTGGCACTTAAGGATTTTTTTACGGATAAAACGAATTGGCAGCGTATGCTGAAGAATGAAACGGAGTCTTCAATTGATCTGGTGGATGAAAAATGGCGCCTTCACGATGAGTTGCCATCCGATTTAACGACCTTCTTTTCGGAAGACGACACGCTCGTTTCACTGAATTATCCCGTCGAGCAATATCCAGAAAAAGTGAAAAGCACGGGTTTTGATAAAGCTCCATCATTTACAGCAACACTAAGAGGAATTCGCGGCCAATACTTGATTTTTGAAGGGGGAACGGTGATGAACATGCGAAAACATACGGGATACGTGATTCAATTAACGGTCTCTGTGTAACTTTGTGCCATGGGAAAGGATAAATTGCGCCGGTTTGAATTGATGAAGGGATTTCCCAATGTCTTTGAACCTGAGGTAGGTGTAGCTTCGGATTTAAAGGGGAAATGGCGTTCAGAGGTCTTTAAAAATGACAATCCTATTGTCTTGGAGTTGGGCTGCGGAAAAGGGGAGTACAGCCTCGGTTTAGCGGATCATTTTCCGAATAAAAATTTCATTGGTGTCGATATCAAAGGCGCTCGAATGTACATTGGGGCAAAGGAAGCCTTGGATCAAAATAAAACGAATGTTGCCTTTTTGAGAATGAAGATTGATTTCATTCACGATTACTTTATTGAAAATGAAGTCGATGAAATCTGGTTGACCTTTTCCGATCCACAACCAAAAAAGCCTCGAAAACGACTTTCATCACCCATCTTTGTGGAACGCTATCGCCGAATTCTAAAACCTGGAGGTATCGTTCACATGAAAACGGATTCTGATATCTTGTTTGAATATACCGAAGAACAAATCAAGGAGCAGGAATACAAATGCCTAGAGAAAACTTGGGATTTATACGGAAGTCTGCCTGAAACAATCGACCCTGTGACGCGCGAGATTTTCCACATAAAAACACACTACGAACAATTGTTTACTGCCCGAGGGAGTGTCATCAAGTACTGCAAGTTTCAGATTTCTTAAGAAAGGATTACGACATTAAGCTACCCGCAATTTCGCCAATTTTGATTTTAAAAATTGAGCTTTTGCGTATTCCAAGGTGACACGGAATTCAGTATCATTTCCAGAAGGCAATTCGTACATGGCATCTGTTAGAATTGCTTCGCAAATCGATCGCAATCCACGTGCACCAAGTTTGAACTCAATGGCTTTAGTTACTATGAAATCCAACACGTCAGCATCAAACTGCAATTTCACTTTATCGATTTTGAACAAAGAAACATATTGCTTCACGAGCGCATTTTTCGGTTCAGTCAAGATGCGTTTCAAACTAGCAATGTCCAATGGCTCTAAATAGGTCAACACAGGGAAACGACCAATCAGTTCGGGGATCAATCCAAATGTTTTTACATCGGTTGGATTGAGGTATTTGAGTAAACTATCTTGTTCAATAAGTTCTTCTTCAACAGCCGAGAAGCCAATTGTTTGACGGTTCACACGGTTCGCGATGATCTTTTCAATCCCGTCAAATGCACCTCCACAAATGAAGAGTATATTCTTAGTATCGATTTGAATCATCTTTTGTTCAGGGTGCTTGCGTCCACCTTGAGGTGGTACATTTACTGTTGCACCCTCCAATAATTTCAAAAGTGCTTGTTGCACTCCTTCACCAGAAACATCTCTCGTGATAGATGGGTTGTCGCTTTTACGCGCAATTTTGTCAATTTCGTCAATGAAAACGATGCCTTGTTGCGCTGCAGTTACATTGTAATCAGCCGATTGTAACAATCGAGAAAGAATGCTTTCTACATCTTCACCGACATATCCAGCTTCCGTGAGGACAGTTGCATCGGCGATACAAAATGGAACGTTCAGCATCTTGGCAATGGTCTTCGCCAACAGGGTTTTACCTGTACCTGTGCGTCCTACCAAGATGACATTTGATTTTTCAATCTCAATGTCGTTTTTGTCAACGACTTGATTTAATCGCTTGTAATGGTTGTAAACAGCGACGGACAGCACTTTTTTAGCATCATCTTGTCCGATCACATATTCGTCTAGTTTTCCTTTGATTTCTATTGGCTTGAGGATGTTTACTTTTGCATCGTTTGGAATGCTTTTCTCGTTCACATCTTCTTCGCGAATGATTGTGTGGGCTTGTTTTACGCAACTATCACATATATGCCCAGAAACCCCAGCTATAAGAATACCTACTTCACTTCTTGAACGTCCACAGAATGAACAATTTGTTTCATTTTTTTTTGACATAGAACTTTAGTCAGAAAAAACACCACCTTTTCGGGTGGTGTTATTAATCAATTATTTCTTAGGATTGCGTGTCAACACTTCGTCAACCATTCCGTATGCTTTCGCTTCTTCAGCTGTCATCCAGTAATCACGGTCTGAATCTGCCCATACTTTCTCGTATGTTTGGTGCGAATGGAGCGCAATAATATCGTACAATTCTTTTTTCAATTTTTGAATTTCACGCGCTGTGATTTCAATGTCAGATGCTTGTCCTTGTGCACCTCCCAATGGTTGGTGGATCATCACCCGTGCATGTTTCAAGATAGAACGCTTTCCTTCAGCTCCTGCACACATAAGCACAGCACCCATTGATGCCGCCATTCCTGTACAAATTGTCGCAACATCTGGCTTGATGTATTGTATCGTATCATAAATACCCAATCCTGCATAAACAGATCCTCCTGGGGAGTTTAAGTAAATTTGAATGTCTTTGTTTGGATCAACAGACTCCAAGAACAACAACTGTGCGTTGATGATGTTGGCGATGTTGTCATTGATTCCTGTACCAAGAAAAATGATTCGGTCCATCATCAAACGCGAGAACACATCCATTTGTGTCATATTCATTGGACGTTCCTCGATAATGTATGGGGTCATTGATGACTCAATGTAATGACCTACGTGCATGCTCGTTAATCCGAGGTGCTTCGTGGCAAATTTGCTGAATTCGTTGTTATCTGACATAGTTTGTGATGGTTTCAATTATTTGAAGGTTAAAGATACATAAAGTTGGGTATGAGAACGAAAAAGTAGGGGATAATTTCTTGTATTCCATACTGAATCATTGGATAACAGCGTGTTTTTGTATCTTCGTTGCATGCTTCCAAATGCGATTCAGGAAAAAAGAATTCTAATTTCTCCACTCAATTGGGGGATGGGACATGTCGCAAGGTGTATTCCTTTAATCAGTACATTTCTAGAAAATGGAAATACAGTTTTTGCTGCTGTTTCAGTGGAACAAGGAAAAATTCTTAGTTCCTATTTCCCATCGATTGAATTAGTGAATCATGAAGGATACCCCTTTGTGTTTCATGGAAAAGGAAATTTTTCACTCGATTTGGCAAGACAATTCAAAGGGCTTAACAAACGATTGGTAGACGAACGGGAACAAACGGAGCAATTGGTCAAGGAATTGGCAATTGATCTTGTCATTTCAGATCACCGCTATGGTTTTCGATCAATACATGTTACATCTATTTTACTTACACATCAACTCAAACTGCCTGTTCGCTGGTATGAAGGATGGGTTCAGAAAATGCATGAAAAATTCCTTAGGAATTTTGATGAAATCTGGATACCAGATACAATAGATTCATCACTTGCAGGAGATTTAAGCCGAAACACAAAAGGCTTCAACTGTTCCTACATCGGTGCATTGTCTCGTTTTCAACTGAACGCGATTCCAGAAGTCAAAACAATCGATACGGTCATCATTGCGAGTGGACCGACGATTTATGCAGAACAATTTATCCGTGAACAAACGAAGAATAGTCATGATTCCGGAAATGTGCTCATCATCGCTGCCCCAGATGTCTTAAGAAATTTTAGAGATTTAACAATTCCAGTGCTTAGCTCGTCCGATTGGAAGAGTTGTGATGCGCAAATAAGAAAGGCGAAAAAGGTGAATTCACGTTGTGGGTATTCAACACTGATGGACTTGTCTATTCTCAAGGTTCCATTCTCGTTAACGCCTACACCTGGCCAGCGTGAACAAGAGTATTTGTATCGCTTTTGGGCAAGCAAGTTATAGTCTCGAATCTGAAACGAATTTTGTGAAGCATTCGACACGTAAGTTTTTATTTGGTGGTGTTGCAGTTCTCGCGCTAGCAGGGGGAATTATGACAGCGTTAAATGGCAACAGTAGTTTTTTTCGGTGGCGAAAGTTTACCCATGGGAATAAGTTATTCCTTCAAAACAGAGGGTTTAGGTGTATACCCGATATTCACTACGAGCGTGAATTGCGCGATCAGCTTTGGACTTATGCAGAACATTCAAAGCGGCATGGCATTCCATTGATTCCAAAAAATAAAAGTGATATTGATAGATTGGTGAGTCAAGGGATCTTGAAAGGATTGCAAAAGAACGATTACTATGTTCTCGATACCATGTATTATTCATACCCCTATTTGGTTCAGAATGCAGATAAATTGTTGATAGAAATTGGAGAGCGCTTTCAGCGGAAATTGGAAAATACTGGACTTGAATGCACGCGGTTTACAGTAACGTCGGTTTTACGAACGGAGGAATCTATTCGTCGTTTACAACGGAGAAATCGAAACTCCGTGCGCAATAGCTCGCACCTTCACGGAACAACATTTGACTTATCATACAAAACCTTTTTTGCAGATCATTCGCTATCTGAAGGTGAGGTTTACTATCTCGGACAAATGTTGATGCGCTCATTATATGAACTCCGCAAAGAAAAAAAATGCTGGGTAACCTATGAGGTCTGGCAAACATGTTTACACGTTGTGAGTCGCTAGTTAAAAAATGATTGCAAAAAAAAATCCCGCTATTGCAGCGGGATTCTTTTGTATTTTGAGGAGTGGATTATTTCACCACTGCCATAAATGCTGCGTTGTCAGCGAATTTCAAGAATTCACGATCGTTTGCTGCTTTACCTTTCAATGAACCGTCTTTCGCGATGGCATTTTTCAAGTTGCTTGCAGCTGCGTCTGCATTGTTAGAACGTGCAGCAGCAACAGCCTTCAAGTAAAACCCTTGAGCAGAATCTTTGTCAGCTGAAGCATCAACACCTTTCATCGCAGCGTCTGCGTTACCGTTCAACAATTGAGCTAGCGCCGCGTTGAATGATTTGTCAGTTCCGAAGCTAGAAACTGCATCAGCATAGTTTCCGTTTTGGATGTGAAGGATTCCCATGTTGTAGTTCACTTCTGAACCAGCACCTTTCGCTTGTCCAAGCAATTGTTTTGCTTTAGCGCGGTCACCTTTCACACCAGCGATTGCAGCCAAGTTGTTTTTAGAAATCGCATTGTCTTTGATGCTGTTTGCTTTCTCAAACTTCGCTTTTGCCTCATCCATTTTGTTTTGCATGTACAATACAGCTCCTGCATTGTTGAATGCGCGGTTGTCATTTGGATAGTTTTTACACGCTACGTTGTAGATTGCCAACTTTTGGTTCAAGTCTTTCACCAATGTTGCAGTGAACAACATTTCTTCAAGGTTCAATGAATCTGGAGTTGAAGCAGCAAGCGCTTTCAATTCTTCATCCGTGTAACCAGTAAGATCGTAGTTTACGATTACTTCACTTCTTCTCAATTTCGGGAAGATGTTTTTGTCTAGGTAAGTAAATGTTTTACCCATGTTACGCATTTCAGTCTCACGTTGAGCTGGATCTGCTTGCATCTCAAGAACACGGACTACCAAGTTCTTTTCGTCTTCGTTCATTGTTGATGTGCTCAACTCTTTTTTGAAACCGATGAAGTCTTCACCTTTTCCATTCATCACGTATACTTCACCTTGAGCAGCTGTGTTCTTTGCTTTCTTAGCAAGTTCCATCATTGCTTTCTTTGCAGCATCAGCACGTTCGTTAGACAACGTTCCGTTTTTATCTTCTTCTCCTTCTGGTGAAGCATAACCCACGACATCAATTGTTTTGATTGCAATACGTGCATTTACTTGTGCAGCAGCCAACCAAGCAGCGTAATCAGTGATGTCTTTCTCTTTCAACTCAGTTGCTTTCACCAAAGATTTTCCTTTGTCAAAGTTCAATTGAGAAACAAAAGTTTCAGGTGTTACTCGCTTAAAGTCATCTTTAGCGAAAATCACTTTGAAATCTTTATTTACAAGGTATGGAGTGATAATCGTTGCATCAGCAATTTTAGTGTCTGTAAATGCACCTTCTTTTTCTTTACCTCCTTTGTATACTTTTCCAGTTACTTTCAAATCAGCATTTTCCATGTCTGCTTTGTAAACCGTAACATCTTCGTAAACCATTTTTCCTCCTGGCTTGTACTGAATAACCGAACCGTTACCAGTAGCTTTTTCTCCTAGTACAGTAACAGTTTTTAATGCAGTAGTTCCTAACATTGGAGTGATTTCAGCACTCGCTTTTTTCTTAATCCCTTTCTCCGGGAAAGTTACTTCAACTCTCACACGGACAGAATCTCCGTGCATTTCAAGTGGGCTTGGCGTTACTTTGTATTGAAGGTCTTTCAAAAGGTCACAGCTCGATAGAAAGCTACCTGCAACCACCGCGAAAGCCAAGACTTTAATGCTTTGATTTTTCATAGTGTTTAATTTGTTCTTTACTAAATTTCGGGACAATATTACGCAATAAAATTGATGTTGTATAATTTGTAGAGCATATTTATTAATTGTTCTATTTCAATTCATAAATAGTTAATTCGCTTTTGTCTGAGCACTCTAAGGTCAGTTCCATGACCGATTTACAACTAATAGGGTCAATTGCATTGGGTTGAATGTCGCATAGCGGTCTTAACACGAAGATTCTCTCGCGAAATCGAGGATGCGGAATGCACAAATCGCTGTGCTGTAAAATTTTATTTTCATATAGGATGATGTCCAAATCTATTGGGCGTGAGGTGTAAGCGTGGCTCGTTTTTTTTAATCGACCAAGATTACTTTCAATCTCTTTAAGCTCAATCAAAATATCCTTTGGTTCCATTGTCGTTTGAACAACAATGCATCCATTTAGGAACAAGTTATGTGATTCAAATCCTTGGGCCTTGTTTTCGTAAAAAGGCGAACACAATTGAAGTTGTCCTATTTTTGTTGTAATGCCTTGAATTGCTTCTTTTATAAAATGTTCGCGATCGCCTTGATTACTGCCCAATGCAATGGTGACAATACTCATTTCCATTCAAAGGTATTGATCATGCGAAGCAAGTCTGTCTTCAGATAATTTAAACTTGGTCGCAGTGAATCGTAGTTTGGAGGTGTGTTGAAATAAACAACGCCACTCACAAAGGTTGTTGTTGAGTCTGTCAGGTAAAATTGAAAGGGTGATGCAACATCTCCTTGCAGTTCAAAGATGGTCCCAAAGACACGTGCATCTGAACGGATGATATTTGAATCGTTGATTGCCGTTGCTTTGAGCTTGTGTTCCTCTACCTTGTCATTGGCAAAATTCACATACTTAGCAAGGGGCTCTTGCATGGTAATGTATGAAAAATGGATCATTCCATTTAAGGGGCCCAAATCAATGTCTTTATGGCACGTGAAGTCAGTTTGACCTGGCTGCGATGCAATATCTTTCACTTCATATTGTTTTGAAATGTCAAAGTGATAGCCACATCCGCTCGTGTAATGTGCGTATTCATGTGCGGGGAGCTCTGACCTTAAGTAGGTCGGGGGCTTTGGAATCAGCAAATCGTCGCCGCAGGAGGAAACAAAAAGCAAGGTGATCATCAAATATGCGAATATTCTCATGTTAATCTTCTTTAGGAACGATTGCTTTAACCAGCTTTATGCGTCGTTTGTCGGAGGAGTCAACGACAAGTTTAATTGGTCCGACCGTGATGAATTCATTGTTCCGCAAAATGCGTTCAGCGTTTTCAACGATAAATCCTCCCAATGTTTCAGATTCGCCTTTCATCGCATCGAATTCTCGTCCGTCGATGTCCATTACCTTATAGAAATCAACCAAAGAGGTCCTTCCTTCAAACAGGTAAGTGTGTTCATCTATTTTTGTGTAGACGACATCGGCCACATCGTATTCGTCGGTAATGTCTCCAACAATTTCCTCCAGGATGTCGTCGAGCGTTATAATACCACTTGCACC
>JBILBT010000379.1:0-10937 GCA_044353545.1 Crocinitomicaceae bacterium
CTTCGCTTCGCCGCTGTTTTCCCGTGCGCAAATCATCTTTTACTTTTTTAGCTAAGGCGAGCTCCTCTTCCGTAGATTCAGTCGTTATTTCCGACGAGTAATCACCCGCCACTTCAGGGACCAAGGTATCGATGTGCTCCTCGATTTCTTTGCCGAGAATGAGCGCTTGAACTGACCTTGCATATTTTTCTTGCGCAGCCACCAATTTATTCAATCGCGTGATTTCCTTATCCTGTCGTTCCAAACGTCCACGCTCTATGCTGACATCGTCCGTTCCAAAATATCCCGCCAAGGGACTTGAAACAATCAAAAGGGTCATCACGACACCAATCACCAAGGTCACAATTGCCAGCAAGGAAATCACCTGCAGACGACTTGCAGTAAAACTCCAACGCACCTCAAAGTTCTTCGGGTCTGAAGCCGAATATTTGACGCGTTCACGCAATGCCGAAAATATGATCCTGATTTTTTTCATGTAATACAACAAAACTGCTCAATTTTGCCATTAGAAGCAAATAATGCTTTGACAAGTTCATCAAAAAAATGTACTTTGCGTGTTACAGACTTTTTTATCTGTTTTTTGACAACTTTTTAAGTACTCAATCGTCTTATATTAAGTATTGAAGAAACGCACGCTCATAGCATCCCTTTTATTGTCGGTGTTTACCGCATCAG
This sequence comes from Crocinitomicaceae bacterium, assembly GCA_044353545.1. Taxonomy (GTDB): domain Bacteria; phylum Bacteroidota; class Bacteroidia; order Flavobacteriales_D; family Crocinitomicaceae; genus M0103. The sequence goes on from JBILBT010000379.1 coordinate 676, forward strand.
CCCAGCTGGTGACAACGCCTGGTCAGAGTCCGTCTAGCTTGGTGCAAAATGTTTTGCTTGGTCCTGGGGTTGTCGTTTCAAACATCATGTATAACGGCAGTCAAACAGCCATAAGTTATTTCACTGCCACCGGAAGCAATCTCGGGATTGCCGAAGGCATTGTCATGACAACAGGTACCATACTGGACAATGGCGCCGGACCTCAAGGACCAAACCAACAGACGAATTCTGGAATCAACAACAATTTTGGTGGGTACCCATTGCTATCACAAATCATTCAAGGAACGCAAACCTTCAACGCAGCGATCCTCGAATTTGATTTCATTCCCTATTCAGATACTGTTCGCTTCCGTTACGTCTTTGGCTCAGAGGAATATCCGGAATTTGCTCCTCCAAACAACTCCTCCTACAATGACGTCTTTGGGTTTTTCATTTCAGGCCCCGGGATAGCAGTCCCGAACACAAATATTGCCCTACTACCGAGCGGTTCCGTGGTTTCGATCAACAATGTTAACGGAATTACCAATTCAGCTTTCTTTAATAATAATGGAGACGGAAACACACAACCCCAGAATGTCAATCCATATTTTATTCAATACGACGGGTTTACAGATGTGCTTGAAGCTGTGTCGAAGGTCCAATGCGGACAAACCTACCATTTAATCATGGCCGTTGCAGATGTTGGTGATGGCATCTTCGATTCTGGGATTTTTCTCGAAGCCAATAGCTTGAGTTCAAACTCACCCGTTGACATTACGTATACATTGTCACAACAAGCATTTAGTGACCCCGATGTTATGGCAGAAGGTTGTGTTTCGACAACCGTTTCTCTTGAACGAGGCGGAACAGCAAATGCATCACTTACGGTTCCGATCACTGTAACAGGAACAGCTACTGAAGGTGTCGATTATTCGAACATACCCAATTCCGTGACTTTTGCACCCGGTCAAACTACGATTACATTTACATTCGATGCCTTTGCCGATGCTCTAGTTGAAGGTACTGAAACCATCAGTCTAAGTTTTGGAATTACCGATCCTTGCGGAAACGTCACCCCTATTGTGATTGATTTGGGTATTGCAGATGTTCTACCTGTTGCTGTTACACTGGAGAGCTCGGAAATTCTCTGTCCTGGAGAAAACATCGAATTGATTGCCACAGCCTCGGGTGGTGTTGGCCCCTATGTGTACTCTTGGAACACAGGCGCTACCACTCCTTCAATTTTTGTTTCTCCAACGAGCACACAAACGTTCACAGTGACGGTGACAGACAATTGTCTTTTGCAATCCGCTTCGGCCTCCGATGTTGTCGATGTGCCTATTTACCCGCCCCTTATACTTGTGGAATCACCAGACATTACAGAAATCTGTCCCTACATCCCAACTCAACTCGAGGTGAATGCCACGGGAGGAGCTGGCGGTTATACCTACCAATGGAGCGTAGTTGGTGGGGAAGCACTAGGAGCGATCAGCAGTCAGGTTGTTGATCCATCCAGCACGACAAGCTACCAAGTCGTCGTTACCGATCAATGTGGAACAAGTCAAAATGCGAGCATTCTTTACACCATCACAAGTCCGCCATTGATTGTCACCATGACTCCCTCTACTGACATCTGTCCAGGCGATAGCATTCAGATTGGCGCCTCGGTAAGTGGTGGATACGGTCAATATTATTACCTCTGGCCACATTCCGGAGAAACAACGAGTTCGGTATGGGTGTATCCAAGCACTACAACAACTTATGGTGTCATTGTTTCCGATGAATGTCAAACATTTACGGTCCCTGCCAGCACGCAAGTGACTGTGGTTGCTCCAGATGCCGATTTCATTCCTTCCAGCAGCACCTTGTTTGATAGTTTGTCGATTACATTCCAAAATTTAAGTTTGGATGCAACTACCTTTCAATGGTATTTTGGCGATGGAAGTTCATCAACCATGGTCAATCCAAATAACATGTACGACTTGCCAGGTTCTTATCTGATTACGCTCATTGCCACCGATGACAAAGGGTGCACCGATACCATAACCAAACCGATTGAGATTGAAGAGGCCTATTACATCTATGTTCCCAATACCTTCACCCCCGACGGACTTCGGTTCAACAACACCTTTAAAGCGAGTGTTGTCGGTATAAAATGGCTAGAAGTTCGTGTGTTCAATCGTTGGGGAGAAGTGCTATTTCAGTCCACCGATTTAGAGTTCGAATGGGATGGATTCTACAAGGGAAAAATGTGTCAGGACGGTACGTACACGTGGAAAATCAGTTACATCACCAATTCGGGTAGAGAAGCGACCATCACAGGTCACATCAACCTCATTCGTTAGAGGCACTTCGTTCGTCCGCCATCCACAGGAACATTGATTCCATTGATGTAAGACGCTGATGGAGAAGCTAAAAATGTGACAGCTGCAGCAATTTCTTCAGGCAAGGCAATGCGTTTCATTGGTGTTTCCCTCCCCATTTCAACCAAGACATCCTCTACTGATCCACCCGTTTCGTCCGCTTTAATTTGCGCCAAAGTTTGAAGACGTTGTGTGTTAGTTGCTCCCGGCAATACATTGTTTACTGTGATCCCGAAAGCTCCCAGTTCATTTGCAAGCGTTTTACTCCAGCTTGCTACAGCACCGCGAATGGTGTTTGACACCCCTAAATTCGGCAGAGGCTGTTTCACAGAAGTAGAAATGATGTTGATGATTCGACCGTAATTGTCGGTGATCATTCCTGGATACACCAATTGAGCAAGTATATGATTGCAAATCAGGTGCTGATTGAAGGCCATGATAAACTCAGATGGCTCGGCATCTTTTATAGCACCTCCCTTTGGTCCACCAGTATTGTTAATAAGTATATGAATGTTCGTACCACCCTGAATCAACTTCGTCACGACAGCTTTTAACTCCATAGGTTGATTAAAATCAGCCACGACAAATTGGTGTTTTTGTCCATCCGTGATAGGCAATTCTCCCAATGTTTGTTCGAGTTTATCTTGGTTTCGCGCCAGCAAAACAATGTTTGCACCCATGTGAGCGAGTTCGAGCGCAACCGCTTTTCCTATGCCTTGCGTACTGCCGCAAACGAGGGCTGTTTTCTGCGTTAAGGTCAATTCCATAAAATCATTAAATTGAATTATTGAGCAAAACTAACTTTTAGTATGTTAAAAACTTGACGATTATTATTTTTTTTCTAATTAATTGTGGCTTAACTTTGGCGCCATATAAAATATATCTTCATGAAAAAAACATTTATGTATTTATCTATCCCTTTTGCGTTGGTGCTGACTATGTTGCTCACTGCATTCAATGGGATTGGGCAGACCGTGCTCATCAATGGAGCGGCCGAGGGTGGCTTCGAACTTGGCGCTACGCCTTCTCTTAATGGTTGGACGACCGTTAACCCTGTTGTAGATAGTTGGGTCGTTGGCGCAGCACCTGTTGCAGCAACTGGATCTAACTGTGGATACATTTCTGCGGATGGGGGGACTACTTGGGGCTATTCCCAATTGAGTACCTTCTCCCACATGTACCGAGACATTACGATTCCAGCAAATGAGTCGAAAGTCACATTGACGTTCAAATGGAAAGTTGGTGGTGAAGGTGGTGCCACAAGTGACTGGGACAACATGAAAATTTTCTTAGCCCCAACAACGTTCACACCATTGGCAACTGCAGGTGTTACGGGTGCAACTCAACTTTCTGGTCCTGGAGCAGTAAGTGGAATGTATAAATTGAACAGTACCCTATGGAATAACGAAACAATTACGTTCGTTGGTGTACCAGGTACAACATACCGTTTGATTTTTCAATGGAAAAGTGATGGTTTCGACATTATACCTCCACCAGCAGCGATAGATGACATCAATGTAGTGTCTTCACTTCCTGGAATATTTATTTCCATTACTACAGGTAACTGGAACAACCCTTTAACATGGGACGCAAATGCTGTTCCAACTGCTGCGGACAATGCAACAGTTTCTACTGCTGACGTAGTAACTATAAATGCAACAGGACAAGTTATCAATAACCTGATCGTTAACGGTACATTGACCTACAATGCTACACCTGCTCAGTTCAACGTGAATGGTAACCTTACCGTGAACACTGGGGGACTCGTGAATGTGTTTGCTGCCACAACAGGTAAAACCCTGTTCGTAAGCGGAAATATTTTAAACGACGGGCGAATTGATCTCTCTATAGGCACAGGTACCGCTGGATTATTGAACTTGAATGGTTCATCTGTTCAAACGGTTTCCGGATCCGGAACATGGGGAGGAACTGTTACAAGTACAACAACAACAAATACGGCTGGTGTCATTCGTAACTTGACGTGTTCAAATACAAGTATAGCGACACCAAACATCGTATGGTCGTTCAACAATATTCGCATTGCGAACAATCTTAATATTACAGGTGCTCGAATCAACATGGGTGCCAACAAGATGATCTTTGGAAACTATGCGATTGGAGGATTATTAACTGCTCCTACAACTGCTGGTTTCGTTAGTGGAACCTTCGGCCGATGGTATGCAACGGGAACAACCGGATCTGTAATTTCTGCAGGTTTTGAACCAACAAACTCAACAAGCCGTTTTCCTTTCTTGAATGCAGTTGGAACAGCAAACCGTGCGATGTACATTTCGCGTGCAGGTTCTACAACTGGTAACGTAGCTGGTGAATTGGCTGTAACGTATGCTGATGCGACAACAATGTCGACTGGCTTGTCTGTCGTTGATGGTGCATATACGGTAACGGATCGTTACAATGGGAACTGGACGGTAACATCAGGACCTGGATACGTCCACGCTGGATTACACACTGCAGTTCTTATTGGAACTGGAGCTTATCCTCCGCTAAATGGGAACTCACGTGTGATGTTGGCAAATGCTGCTGCGGGTGGGGCACACCAAAATGGTACAAATTTACCGGTTGCTCAACGCACAGGATTGTCATTGGCAGATCTTACTGCTGGTCCTCTTTACATGGGTATCGCAAGTGCAGACAACCAATATCCTTGTGCTGGAGCACCAAATGCGCCAGAAGCTGTAGCTACAACTGCTGCCTCTATCTGTCCAAATGGTACTGTTTCTATGGAAGCGACGAACTTAACAGTAGGATTCCTTGGAATCACCAACCAATGGCAAGTGTCTTCTACCTCAGGTGGACCTTACACGAATGTTGTTGGTGGAACAGGTGCTACTACAGCAACACACACAACCGCTGCGATTGCAACTCCTGGAACATACTATTATGTATTGGCATCAACATGTGCTAACTCAGCGGTGACTTCAGTATCCAATGAGGTCACTGTAACTGTTAATGCATTACCAACCATCAACGCTAGTGCTTCAAACGGAGGCAACTTCTGTGGAGTTGGTGTTCTGACTGCTACAGGAGGCACAACCTACACATGGTCACCGGCTGCTTCTTTGTTGAGCAACACAGGAGCTAACGTTACATCTATTGCAACAGCGAATACGACATTTACTGTGTCTGGTACGGATGCTAACGGATGTGTAAATACAGCTACTTCAAGTATCGTGTATACGGCACCGCCAGCAATTACTTTGACAGCTACTACACCTAGCTTCTGTGGAACAGGTGGTATTTCAACGGTTACTGCTGCATCCACAGGATCTTACGCTTACGTATGGACTTCACCCGATGGAGCTACTTTCTCTACAACCACAGGAGCATCCACAGATGCAACAGTAACACAAACATCAACAATCCGTGTTACAGGTACTGATATCGCTACAGGTTGTGCAGAAATCCAAAACTACAGCATCGGTTTATATCCATTGCCTTCTGCAACGGTAACGACAAGTGCAAATGGTGTATGTCCCGGAACTTCTGCAACAATTGGTTCAGGATTGAGTGCTGGTAACTTCTCAAGTGCATCTATTCCTCACGCACCAGTTACAGCACCAGGTTTTGCAAGCACACTCGTTTCAGGTGGTGTTGCTACTCCAGCTCTTTCTACGGGAAGTTTAGATGATGGTGGTTGGTACAATGTCCCAATGAACTTCAACTTTAACTTCTTCGGAACAAGCTACAATGCGATTACTGTCGGAACGAATGGTACTTTATTCTTTGGTAACGGAACTGTTGGTGACTTTGCATTCGTAACGCTTCCAAGTACAACTGAACCGTTTAACATGATTGCGGTTTTGGCGATGGACAACAACCTTGCTGGTGCTACTGGTGGTACAATTAAATATTGGACTGAAGGATATGCTCCAAACCGCAAGTTTATCGTGAGCTACAATAGTGTTCAGGAATATGCTGACACGAAATTCAGTACAGCTCAAGCAATTTTCTATGAGACCACTGGAATTATTGAAGTACACGTGACTTCTTCAACAAACGTTGACCGCAACAAATTGGTTGGTGTGAATAATGGTAACGGTACAGTAGGGGTCTTGGCTTATGCGTCTGGAACAGTTGCGAATGCAACAAATCCAATTGCAAACCCATTTGCATACCGCTTTACACCGCCATCAAACTATACAACAACATGGTTTGCGAACGGTACTCAGTTTGACACAGGAACAAACATATTCTCTGAATCTGTAACTCCTACAGTGACAACTAACTACTCAATCACGTATACAAACCAAACAACGGGATGTACAAATGCTCCTGGATCAGCGCAAGTAACAATGGCCGTTCTTGGGACAGTAGCTCCAACGGGAGTTACAGCTTCATCGAGCGCAGCTGCTGCATGTAGCGGAGCAAACTTTACATTGTCGACAAACTACACTGGACTTCCAGATGGTTTGACATACCAATGGCAAGTGTCTACGGACAGTGGATTGTCTTGGTCGGATATCTTGGGAGCCAATGCACTTACATTTACCGCTGCGTTAACAACTGCCTCTCAGTACCGAATCGGAATTACTTCATGTGGTGGAACGATTGAATACTCTACACCAGTGAGTGTTGGGTTGAATCCTCCAACTGAATGTTACTGTATTCCAACGTACACAAATGGTACCTCGGATGGTGACTTGATCTCAAATGTTCAGATTGTAGGTACAACATTGTCTAACAACACTGGATTTGTTGCGGGTACACCGTCATACACATTCTATACAGGTCAGCCAAACTACACAGCAACATTGCTTCCTTCTTCTTCATACACACTTCAAGTGTCTACAGGAGAATGGGGGTCACAAGGATTTGCAGCGTGGATTGACTACAACGACGATGGAATCTTTGGTGCTACTGAATTGGTCGGAGCTACTCCTACGACAATCGGAACAGGGGTTACTCCTGGAGTAATCAATGCATCCTCTTCATTCACGATTGCTTTGGCATGTACACCACCTGCAGGTGTTCACAGAATGCGTGTTCGTTGTGCCTTCTTCCAAAATGGTGCAACAATGGATCCATGTGCGCTCTACGGCTACGGTGAAACTGAAGATTACTTGATTACTATCGCTCCAGCGCCTACGTGTCCTGCACCGGGTGCAATGACAGCCGGAACAACAACGACTACAAGTGCTCCACTTACATGGGCAATGGGTTGTGCTACAGCAACAAACTTCGACTTTGAATATGGTCCAGCTGGATTCGTTCAAGGAACAGGAACCTTGGTGTCTAACGCAGCTGCTGATTCTATCGTTGGAACGACAGGTTACTACAACTTGACTGGCTTAACACCAAACACGGCTTACTCGGTATACTTCCGCGCGAATTGTGGTGCTGGTGACTTCAGCCCTTGGTCTGTAGCATCTGCAGCGACAACATTGTGTGCGCCGATTACTTTGTCTGCAATTTCTGCAGCAAGCTCTTGTGACACATACTCATTGCCAGGGATTACTGAAGCAACGCCATCTAACAATGCGGGTTTGACAATAGGTTACTATTCAAACATCAACGGTACAGGCGGACAAATCACCACACCAGTGACGGCTTCAACAACAGTTTATGCATTTGCACAAGCAGGAAGCTGTTCGGCTGAAATCGCTGTGCCAGTCACTATCTACAACACACCAACAATGAACGTGTTGAACCCTACAATTTGTAACGGAGACTCTACAGTACTTTGGTCAATTCAAGGAACTGCAATCGACTTCGTGTACTCATTGAACGGAATCTTCCTTGGAAGTGGATTGACTTACCATGTTTATCCAACATTGACAACGACATATGGGATCGTAGCAGTTGGACTTGGTGGATGTAACTCTGCAGTAAGCAACGCAACCGTAAATGTGAACCAGCCTACTGTATCTACAACAAACTTGACTGCTTGTAACACCTACGCATGGAACAATCAAACCTACACAACATCTGGTGTGTACACGTACTCAACAACAAATGCCTTGGGTTGTGACTCAACAGCAACGTTGAACTTGACAGTGAACTATGCTTCTGCATCGGCTACAAACGTTACTGCTTGTAACACCTATGCATGGAACGGAAACACGTACAACACGTCTGGTACATATACGTACTTAACGACTAATGCTGTAGGTTGTGATTCAACAGCGACCTTGAACTTGACAATCAACAATTCAACAACAAGTTCTACAAACGTTACTGCTTGTGTCTCTTACTCATGGAATGGAACAACGTACAACGCAACTGGTGCATATACGTACTCTACGACAAATGCTGTAGGTTGTGATTCAACAGCGACCTTGAACTTGACGATCAACAACGCACTGTTCACTACTGAAACAGTTACAGCATGTGATTCATATGCTTGGAATGGTAACACGTATACTACATCAGGTTCTTATACATTCTTGTCTTCAAGTGTATTTGGTTGTGACTCTACAGTAACGTTGAACTTGACGATCAACAACTCAGCAACAAGCACGACAACGATTACTGAATGTGACTCGTACACATGGAATGGCTCAACGTACACGTCTTCTGGATCTTACATCTTCAACACGCAAACTGTTGCAGGATGTGATTCAACAGCGACGTTGAACTTGACCATCAACAACTCGTCTACAAGCACAACAACAATGACTGCTTGTGATTCGTACACGTGGAATGGACAGACCTACACTACTTCTGGTGCTTACGATTATGTAACAACAAATGCAGTAGGTTGTGATTCAACAGCAACGTTGAACTTGACCATCAATGCAAACCCTACAGCAACACTCACTGACAATGGTGATGGATCAGCAACTGCATCAGCAGGATCTGCTTACCAATGGATTGATTGTGCTACAGGAGCTGACATCGTTGGCGCTACATCACAAACATTTGATCCAACAGTAACTGGAAGCTACCAAGTTGTTGTTACGAATGCGAGTGGATGTTCTGATACTTCTTCTTGTTTAACGATTGACTTGACTGGATTGGATGACAAAGACAACACGAAGTTCAGTGTTCAACCGAACCCATCTTGGGGTATGTTCAATATCACATCTGATAAAGTCATGACCGGAACGTTGACAATCACTGATGCATCTGGACGAATGATCGGTACAGAAGCATTGAATGGATTGACAAAAACAATCGATCTTACTTCTGCAGTAACAGGAGTATATTACTTCACGATTAAGACTGATTCTACTCAGAAAGTAATTCGAGTAATCAAAAACTAAATCGAACATGAATTCATAAGAGCCGCCCTTAGTGGCGGCTCTTTTTTTCGTTTAAATCTTTTATCATGCGTATTTATTATTACCTCGTCGCAGTTTTCTCTTTGCTTAGCAGCTTTGACACGATTGCACAATCATTAACCATTGGAACCAGTACAACGGCTATTCATAACTTCGGGCCATACTTTCGAAGTAGTGTAGCATCTACCTTTAATTATTCAAAATATGCCTACTTGTATACACCAGACGAGTTGGCGACAATTCCTGTTGGATCAACCATTACCATGATTGAATGGCAAAAGGCTGCAGGAACAATCACCGCACCCAACCAGTTTCAGATTTTTCTTGAGAACAATGCTGCTACAGGATTGACTGCGGGTACAACGTGGGGTACATTTACAGGCACAGCTACGAATGTATACAACAACGCTGCACAAGGATTCACAGTGACTGGTCCAGGATGGGAAGGATTCACCCTTTCTTCAGGATTTGTCTACACAGGGGGATCTTTGCAAGTCCTTACAGACTTCTTCAAACAAGGAACAGCAAGTGGAGCCAACACTTACTATTATACAAATACACCAGGGAAAGCACTTGGCTGGGCTGCAACAACTGCAGGAACAACTGCAACACCACTTGGAACGACAACATACGGGAACAACCGTCCTAATATTCGCATCACCTATACCCTACCTCCAAC
>JBILBT010000084.1:0-10936 GCA_044353545.1 Crocinitomicaceae bacterium
TGCAGACGGAAAAGTCGTTGTGATTGAAGAGGTGGAGGAAACAGAATACTTTAAAGACAAACGCATTCAGATTTCGATTTTCATGTCCCCAATGAATGTTCATGCCAACTACAACCCCATTTCAGGCGAGGTAACCTACGTGAAATACCATCCAGGTTTATTTCTTGTTGCATGGCACCCGAAGAGCAGCACGGAGAATGAGCGCACCACCATGGTTGTTCATCATTCATCCGGAAAAGAGGTGTTATTTAGGCAGATTGCAGGGGCAGTAGCGCGACGCATTTGCTATTACATTCGACCTGAACAAAAGGTAAATACAGGTGAAGAATTTGGATTTATTAAATTTGGTTCACGAATCGATGTTTTTTTGCCCATTGGAACAAAAATTAACGTAAATTTAGGGGACGTAGTCAAAGGTAAATTGACGAAACTTGGAGAATTAAGTTGAAAGAATTATTTTTACAAAAAACAATCAAGCTATGAAAAAATTAATGTTTGCTGCAGCACTTTTGGTGTTCACAGGATCAATCGCAACGACAGCGTATGCTGCATCTACAGGTGCTACAAAAGAAATCACTAAGGTTGATAAGAAGAAAAAGAAGAAGAAAAAAGGATCTTGCTGCACATCACAACAAGGAGCTACTCAAACTGGGGGTTCTTGCTGCACGAAGAAACAGTAATTCCTGCTTCAAAAAAATGCATAAAGCCACTTTCGAGTGGCTTTTTTTATGCCTTGAGTTGAATGCCTACCGGACAATGGTCAGAACCCAACACATCATTGAGAATAAAGGCATCATCCAGCATGGGCACTAGAGCTTCTGTCACTAAAAAATAATCGATTCTCCAGCCGATATTCTTTCCCCGGGCTCCTGCACGGTAACTCCACCACGAATACTTCACCTCATCACCATTTACCACACGAAAGGTATCTACCAAACCATTTGACGTAAAGGCATCCATACCGTCGATTTCCTCCTGCATAAATCCTGCTGATTTGTTGTAATTTTCCTTCGGACGTGCCAAGTCAATTGCTTTATGTGCAACATTGAAATCTCCGCAAACAATGACAGGTTTACTGGTCTCCAACTTTTTCAAATACGCCAGAAACTCTTTATCCCAGGTTTGACGGTAGCCCAAACGCGCCAACTCACTTCCTGAATTGGGCACATAAACCGTTACCACATAATACGATTCAAACTCAGCGCAGGTAATTCTGCCTTCGTTGTCATGCTCTCCTACCCCGATGTAATACGTTACAGCCAAAGGCTGGTGCTTCGTCAAAATTGCCGTTCCTGAATACCCCTTGCGCTCAGCCTCGTTGGCATAGACATGGTAATCTCCAAGCGGTGCAACTGCTTCCTTCACTTGATCTACGGTAGCCTTAGTTTCTTGCAAACAGATGATATCGGCATTCACGGCACGCATATCTTCGACAAAGGTCTTTTGCATGATGGCGCGAATACCATTTACATTGAACGAGATAATTTTCATAGAAATCGAATTGAGTTTAAAAATACAAAGAATTAAACAGCTAGATTCAAATTATACCCTCTTCACCAAACACAATATCCGTATTTTTGTCGCATGGATTCTTTTGATCACCATACGCTTGTCGACTTAGAATTTCCGTTGATCCGTCAATGGTTGGTCGACTATGGAAAAGGTCCAACGGCTCGGAAACGATTGGAAGAACTCGAGCCACTCACCCATTTTCCAAGCATCGAAAATGAATTGAAAAAAGTCCATGAGCTGGTATCGATTCGGACGGAAGGAAATCCATTCCCGGCACTTGATTTCGAAGAACTTACAGTTGAATTGAAACTACTTCCCATTCGGAACGCAGTGCTAAGTCTTGAAGGATATATTCGTATTTCACAATGCTCATACCTCGTCAACGCACTCCTTCATTTCTTCGATAAACGGGAAAAAGACTTCCCACTTCTCTGGTCGCTTTTTAATGAATCATATTTTACCACTGAGATCATCGCTGCCATAGACAAAGTATTTGATCGTGCTGGAAATGTAAAAGACGATGCATCAAAGATATTATCAGACATTCGACAAAAAATTAAAGTTGTTCGCAATCAAATCAACCGCAACTTCGATAAAGAATTGCGTAAGTTGACAAAAGAAAATGTTCTTGGAGACACTCGGGAAGCATTTGTGAATGATCGCAGGGTTTTAACGATTCTTTCCACGCATAAACGAAAAATTCCAGGCACTGTCGTGGGGTCGAGTAAAACCGGAAGTTTAACCTTCATCGAACCTCAGGCAAACATTCAACTGAACAACGAACTTGAACTCTTGCTTGACGATGAACGAAAAGAAATATACCGCATCTTACAAGCATTAACCCGAGAGGTGGCTGTATTTCTGCCTTTAATTACATCCTACCACCACGTACTCACACAGCTTGATTTCATCAATGCGAAGTCTCAACTTGCGTTAGAATTAAACTGTGTCTTACCGGGCATTCAAAGTGAAACGCAAATTGAACTCATCAATGCCTTTCATCCGATCTTGTGGAGGAACAATAAATCCATCGGTAAAAAGACCCTTCCGCAGTACATCCGCATGGACAAAACCTCCCGAATATTGGTCATTTCAGGTCCAAATGCAGGAGGAAAAAGCATCACATTAAAAACGATTGGACTATTGCAACTCATGCTTCAGTCTGGATTGCTCGTTCCTGTTGATCCGAATAGTAAAATGTGTTTCTTTCAGCAGATTCTTACAGATATTGGCGACAATCAATCCATAGAAAATGAACTGAGCACCTATTCGTACCGTTTGAAACGCATGAAACGATTTTTAACCGTAGCGAACAAGCGCACACTATTGCTTTTGGATGAATTTGGAACAGGTTCTGATCCAGATTTAGGCGGAGCTTTGGCTGAAGTTTTTTTTGAAGAATTATACAATCGCAAGAGTTTTGGTGTCATTACTACTCATTATTCCAACATTAAACTTAAGGCCGACGAATTGCAAAATGCAGTAAATGGCTGTATGCTTTTCAATACAGAAACACTCGAGCCCCTTTACAAGTTTTCGATGGGACAACCGGGTAGTTCGTTCACTTTTGAAGTGGCGCAAATCAACGGCATTCCCATTTCTTTAATTGAGGAGGCAAAGACCCGCATGGATGAGCGCAAGGTCAAACTCGATCGTTTGCTGAATGAACTTCAAAAAGAGAAAACATACCTCGAAAGACTCAATAAGGAACATATAGATGCGCAAAAATTAGCCGACGAAGCCCGTTTATCCTTCGTGGATCGAAAAGAACGTTTGGATGAAAAATTGAAAGCGCAACAAGAACTTTCCGAGCGCAACAACAAGTACATTAACGCGGGGAAGAAAATGCTTGGATTTATTGACCGATATATCACAAAATCCCGAAAGAAAGATGCAAATAACCTACTCTTAGAGGACCTTAGAAAATACATCGCTGTAGAAAAAGGGAAAACCGAGGCGGTGGTCAATGAGGCGAAACGCAAAGCAGAATTGACCTCAAAAAATCCAAAGAAGAAAAAAATTATTCCACCTGAAAAAGACCCGAATCAGCAGCACCGCATCCTTGTGGGATCAACTGTCCGAATGATCTCCACCAAACAAAATGGCACTGTTGAATCCATCGAGGGCAACAACATCTCCGTTGTCTTTGGTTTTATGCGGATGAAAGTCGAACGGGAAAAATTGTGTTGGGTCAAATAGCTTGTACGCTTAAAACTGTGCGGTGATCCCACCACTAAAAACAGGACCTCCTACTCCCAATTCTCCAAAAATGCCAATAAATGGCGTGAAATGATAGGCATAAGCCATGGAAATGCGATACGCCACAGGCAAGGAAATAAAACCAATATATCGGTTCAAAATTTCTAAGTTCTGATTATTCAAATAAAGCTGTGGCTTAAGACGATTGATTCCTAGACCCAATGAAAAATACAGGTCGGATTTACTGGTCTCCTTTAAAAGATGGAAGTTCACATTGGCCATAAAGCGATACCTTGCTAGTTTCAGTGTATAGTGACCAAAGGGATTAAAGTCAGTATTTACAATATCGAAGCGATCATTCACAACCTCATAAAAAGCCGAATCACTGATGTCGAAATCGATTTGACCGTAGCGGTAATTGAATTCTGCTCCAATCGAAACCCACGACTTCAACTTATAATCCAAAGATATCCCCAATCCTGGATACCCGGAGTAGATGAATTCGTCTTGGTACTTGGATGATATTTTGAAGGCCATTTATAGTAATGATGGTCCTCCCGCATAGACTTGCACGCGCAGAGGCCTTTCCACTTGGCCAAAACATGAGGAAAAGCACACTAGAAACAGGATGAAAACTGACTTTTTCATGATAAAAAAATCCCCCTAGCGAACCAGAGGGATCAAGTATGTTTGATTCTATTAATTGTTTTGCAGTTTAATCAAGTTCAACGCTGAACCAGCTTTAAACCACTCAATTTGTGAATCGTTGTAGGTATGGTTCAGTTTGATGTTTTCTTTCGAACCATTCTTGTGTGCGATTTCGAGTGTGAGTGGCGTACCCGCGCTGAAAGATTCAAGATCAATGAAGTTGAACGTATCGTCTTCTTTGATTTTGTCGTAATCTGCCTCATTTGAGAAAGTCAAAGCCAACATCCCTTGTTTCTTCAGGTTGGTTTCGTGGATGCGTGCAAATGATTTCACGATTACCGCACAAACACCAAGATGACGCGGTTCCATCGCCGCATGCTCACGAGAAGATCCTTCACCGTAGTTATGGTCACCCACAACGATTGATGCAATTCCAGCCGCTTTGTAGGCACGTTGAACAGCAGGCACCTCACCCACTTCCATAGTTAATTGGTTGACCACAGCATTTGCCTTACCATTGAATGCATTTTCAGCACCAATCAATAAGTTGTTTGAAATATTGTCCAAGTGACCACGGTATTTCAACCAAGGCCCGGCCATGGAGATGTGATCCGTTGTACATTTTCCTTTGGCCTTAATTAAAAGACGCACACCAAGGATATTTTTCCCATCCCAGATTGGGAAGTTTTCGAGCAATTGAAGGCGCGATGAATCTGGAGCTACAGCGACCTGAACCCCGCTTCCATCTTCTGCTGGCGCTTGGTAGCCATTGTCCTCTACGGCAAAGCCACGTTTTGGAAGTTCATCACCTTGTGGTGGTGTCAACATGAATTTTTCACCCTTGCTGTTGACCAAAGAATCTTTCAATGGATTAAAACCTAAATCACCAGCAATAGCCAAAGCAGCAACCATTTCAGGAGATGTTACAAAGGCGTGTGTGTTTGGGTTGCCATCCGCACGTTTCGAGAAGTTCCGGTTGAAGGAATGCACGATGGTATTTCGTTCTTGCTTTTCAGCACCTTCGCGATCCCATTGTCCGATACATGGTCCACATGCATTGGTGAAGATTTTAGTCCCCATTTTCTCGAATGTATCTAAGATGCCATCGCGATCTACCGTGAAACGCACTTGTTCAGATCCTGGGTTAATTCCGAATTCAGCTTTCGCCTCAATTCCCTGTGCAACTGCTTGCTCAACGATTGATGCTGCACGTGCTAGGTCTTCATAAGACGAGTTCGTACAAGACCCAATCAATCCCCATTCTACTTTCGTCGGCCAATTGTTTTCTGCCGCTTCTGCCTTCATTTTAGATACCGGAGTTCCGCGGTCTGGCGTAAAAGGACCGTTAATATGTGGTTCCAAGTCGTTCAAGTCAATTTCAATCACTTGATCGAAGTAGTCGTTCGGATTCGCATAAACTTCAGCATCTCCTGTTAAATGTTCAGCAATTTTATCTGCAGCATCTACAACTTCTTGACGTCCTGTTGCAATCAAGTAGCGACGCATGGAATCGTCGTAACCAAACGTTGATGTTGTGGCTCCGATTTCTGCACCCATGTTACAGATTGTTCCTTTACCCGTGCATGAAAGAGAGATGGCACCATCACCGAAGTACTCAACGATTGCACCCGTACCGCCTTTCACAGTTAAAATATCAGCCACCTTCAAGATGACATCCTTTGCAGAAGTCCACCCATTGAGTTTGCCAGTCAATTTGACACCAATCAGTTTTGGAAATTTAAGTTCCCATGCCATTCCGGCCATGACATCCACCGCATCAGCACCACCAACACCGATAGCAACCATACCAAGTCCACCAGCATTTACAGTGTGTGAATCTGTTCCAATCATCATTCCTCCTGGGAACGCATAATTTTCCAAGACAACTTGGTGAATGATTCCCGCTCCTGGTTTCCAGAAACCGATGCCATATTTGTTTGAAATTGAAGATAGAAAATTAAATACCTCATTGTTTTGGTTCAAGGAATCTTGAAGATCTTTGCTTGCCCCCACGCGTGCTTGAATGAGGTGATCAGCATGCACCGTTGATGGCACTGCCACTCGGCTCTTTCCCGCTTGCATGAATTGTAGCAAGGCCATTTGCGCTGTTGCGTCTTGCATTGCTACGCGATCTGGAGCGAAGTCGACGTATGAATTTCCGCGTTCAAATGCAGCAGAAGCATTCCCTTCCCAAAGGTGGGTGTACAATATTTTTTCTGAAAGTGTCAAAGGACGACCTACCACTTGTCGTGCTGCAGCAACGCGCTCTGGGTATGCTGCATACACCTTCTTGATCATGTCTAAATCGAAAACCATCGTGAAGAAACTATTAAATTTGTATTGAATAACGGTTGCAAAGGTAGTAAATCTTCGACGATTGCCCGTCCAAAATAGCGTTCAAAAAATGGATAAAAACCTTGATTTTTTACTCTATTCGCAAATCGAATGGCTGATAAAGAGATAAAAATTTGAATTTTTTCGCAGCTACACTAGTATTTTTTGAATAATTGGCTATCTTTGCACCCTTAAAATTTTTATTCATTAATCATTTCTATCATGAATTCTTACGAAACTGTTTTCATCTTAACTCCCGTTTTGTCTGACGATCAGGCAAAGGAAGCAGTGCAGAAATTCGAGAGCGAAATCAAAGCAATGGGTGGAAAAGTAAATCATTCTGAAAGCTGGGGATTGCGCAAATTGGCGTATCCAATCCAGAAAAAATCGACTGGTTTCTATTTCCTCATTGAATTTGACGGAGAAGGCAACAGTGTTGCTGGGCTCGAACTAAGCATGAAGCGCGACGAGCGTATTTTACGATTCTTAACTGTCAAAATGGACAAGGATCACGTGGCATATGCAGAGAAGCGCCGCATTAAGGCTGGACAGAAAAAAACTGTAGAAGCCGAGGCTTAATTAATCACTCTTAAACGAAAAAGAACATGTCAAACGATATCAGATATCTGACACCGATCAACATCGAAATCAGAAAAGACAAATACTGCCGTTTCAAGAAAAGCGGAATCAAATTTATCGACTTCAAAGATGCAAGCTTCCTTCTGAAGCTCGTAAATGAGCAAGGAAAAATCCTTCCACGCAGAATCACTGGAACATCGGCTAAGTATCAAAAAAGAGTCAACAAAGCGATTAAGCGTGCACGTCACATCGCAATCATGCCATACGTTGGCGATATGCTTAAGTAAATTGTTTGTTGAACACGAAATTAAGTTACCATGGAATTAATTCTAAAGAAGAACGTAGATAAGCTCGGATTCGCGAATGAAACTGTAACAGTAAAACCTGGATACGGTCGTAATTTTCTAATCCCGCAAGGATACGCGGTGCTTGCAACAGCATCTGCAAAAAAGGCGCACGCTGAAATCATGAAGCAAAAAGCGCACAAGGAAACAAAAATGTTGGCTGAGGCGCAAGAAGTTGCTACCAAATTGGAAGCTACAACTGTGACTATCTCTACCAAAGCTGGTGAGAACGGTAAGATCTTTGGATCTGTGAATACTGTTCAATTGGCTGAAGCATTGAAGAAAGCAGGATTTGACATCGACAGAAAGTCGCTTAAAATTAAAGATGAGCCAATCCGTGAGGTTGGAACATTTGAAGCTGAAGCGAGTTTGTACAAAGGTGTAAAACCTACATTCAAATTTGATGTTGTTGGTGAATAAGCCACAAAAAAATAGTTTGGAAAGCCTGCATTGCAGGCTTTTTTTTTGAACCTTTGTCTCATGCCACGTTGCCTATCTTTTCTTTTCGTTGCCCTAGTTCTTGCCGCATGTGGGACGAAAAACGGTGGTTCCCAGAAAAAAAATGAGGCAAAATCAGAAATCAATTACGCCAAGTGTATTGATATTCACGAAACAAAATCAGGAACGATAGTCAACCTACATGAACCTGATGCCAACATTCATTCTCAGTATTTCCTAGGAAAAAATAGCCAGGACTGTCCGAAGGGTGCATCGTTCATTCAGGTGCCGATCAAAGGAATCATCGCCCTGAGTGGAACACATGTCGGGATGCTTTCTGTTTTACATGAAATCGAACTCATTCGCGGTGTACCAAATGTGGCGTATGTCTTCAACAAAACCCTTCGCAAGCGCATTTCTAAAGGGAAGGCGCAGAGTTTAGGCACGGATAACGGAATTCCCGTAGAATCTATTATCGCAACAAAAGCTGACGTACTCATGTACAGCGGAGGATTTGGAAGTGGCTATCCGAAAGAAGCACAACTTCAGAAGCTCGGTATTCTCTGCATACCAAATTTTGATTGGAAAGAATCACATCCATTGGGGAAGGCTGAATGGCTTCTTTTCTTTGGTTATTTGACCGGAAAAGAGCAACAAGCAAAAGCCTATTTTGCCAAAATAGAAAAGCATTACCTCGCACTTTGTACACTTGCGAAAAAATCGAAAAATGAACCTCGTGTTTTTAGTGGAAACCTTATTGGTGACATTTGGTTTACACCCGCAGGAGAGAGTTTTGGAGCGATCTTGATGCACGATGCAGGGGCAAATTATGGCCAAAAAAAGACCAAAGGCAGTGGTAGCATTGAGCGTACGATGCAAGATGTTATGACCAAAGAAAAAAACACAGCTTTTTGGATTGATCCAGGGACATCTTCTCTCATTGAACTGTTAAAACGCGATTCACGTTACAGATATTTATCTGCCGTGAAAAACAAGAACGTCTATTGCTATTCGCACAACATGAATCGATTCTGGGAAATGAGCATCGTAGAACCCGATAAAGTTCTTTCCGATTTCATCCGTATCTTTCACCCCGAATTGGGCCTTAAAGGTCACTTGAACTATTACAAACAACTTCAGTAATGCCGAAGCATTTTGTTCTCTTTTCTGGGTTAATCGTTGTCATGCTTGCACTTTGTATCTGGCATTTAAACGCTGGACAATTGGGCATTGGGATTGGTGAATTCTGGACGGCGATCATTGAGGGAGGAAATTCAACCCACGAAATTATCGCACGAGAATTTAGAATCCCACGGATGCTAACAGCAGTCGCCGCGGGTGGAGGACTTGCCGTCTCTGGAATGATCATGCAAACATTATTCAACAATCCTCTGGCCGGTCCTTATGTTTTGGGGATTAGCTCCGGTTCTAGCCTCTTTGTTGCCCTTTGCACCATGACAGGAATTCCTTTCCTTCAATCCAACTTGGGACTTGTTGGTGGCGCATTCACAGGTGCACTTCTGTTTGGGGGAATCATCTTGTTTTTTTCCTTCTTCATTCGATCATCCGTCTCCTTGTTGCTGATAGGACTTATGTTAGGCAGTTTTACTGGGTCATTGATCAGCATTTTGGAAGCAACAAGCGTTGCCGGTGAATTGAAATCCTTTACCATGTGGACCATGGGATCCCTTCAGAATGTGCAGTTTAAGGACATACCCATGCTCTTCGCGCTTTTTATCCCAGCCTTATTTCTCTTGTTCTTTCTCACAAAACCTTTGAATGTGCTGCTCCTAGGTGACCATGACGCTCAACAACTCGGAATGAACATCAAAGTAGTGCGCATTGTCTGCATTTCAGTGACCGCCTTATTTACGGGATTAATTACCGCCTTTTGTGGTCCAATCGCCTTTGTTGGACTTGCTGTACCCAACATGTCGCGTTTGCTTTTCCGAACTCAAAATCACCACGTACTTTTGCCTGCCAACTTGTTGATTGGTGCATCATTCATCCTCTTTGGGGACATATTGATTCAACTACTCGAAAGCACCATCATCTTGCCAATCAATGTATTCACCTCCTTGCTTGGGGCGCCGATTGTTATTTTCATCATTTTAAAACGAATGAAATGATTGAATTCAAGGACACAACAATTGGCTATACAACACCCTTGCTGCAGATCGAGCATGTGCACTTGAACTCAGGATTTGTGTATGTCTTGATTGGAAAAAACGGAATAGGGAAATCAACCCTATTGCGCAGTATCAATGGAGAATTGAAGCCTTTACAGGGTGAAATTTTGATTGATGGCAAATCCAATAGCACCTTATCCATTTCATCACGCGCCAAAACCTTGTCCTTTACTGCTGCTGGATTTCAAGGAATAGCATATTTAACCACCCTTGACTATGTTTCCATGGGAAGAACACCCCATACAGGCGTTTTGGGCAAATTAAACACAGAAGACAAGGCAAGCGTTCAAACAGCCATGGAAACAACCGGTATTGCTCATTTGGCCGAACGATTTACGGATCAACTCAGCGACGGTGAACGACAATTGGCCACGATTGCACGTTGCTTGGCACAACAAACGCCCGTGATCCTTTTGGACGAACCCACAGCATTTCTCGACTATTCGAATAAACGCGCGCTCATGCAAACCCTAATCCGCATTGCGGCAGAAGAAAACAAGTGCATTGTACTGTCCTCACATGACATTGATATTTGCTTGGAAGTTGGCGCACCTATTTTAATTGTAGATCAGGACCAAAAGAAAATTTACCTCTCAAAAGAAAATGCAAGCAAAGCGGCCATCATCCAACGGGCCTTTGGCATTGAATAGCGCTTTTTACTCACGGAATAAATCGGGATAGGATGAGAACTTT
>JBILBT010000318.1:0-3435 GCA_044353545.1 Crocinitomicaceae bacterium
GAATACTGATTCTTTGTTTGATGAATACTTAAGAAAAAACGCCTACTCCATCGTTGATAAAGAGAACCTAATTGAGGGGGATCATCCCGTATTAACGTGTTCATTTAATGGTAAATACTTCACAATAAATGGTCAGGATAAATTTTATCAAAGGGAGAAAATTTTTGAGCTTAAAACTGAAATTAATGCCCAAAATCAATTGTATGCTACTCAGGAAGTTCAGTATTTTGAACTTGAGGGGCAGAATAAACTGCTGCGTGTAGAAAGCTTTCCCAATTTGGAGCAGAATTTCCTGGACAGTAAATTAAATTCAACTGAATTTGTCAAGTCGGAAAAAATAATAAATGAGGTTTTTGGGCTTAAGTTTCACAAAATTATTGATGAGCTAATTTTGTCAATGTTTGAGCAAAATGATCCAAAAAGAATCATTAATTATCACCTCAACAAACAACGAGATATTAAACCTCATTTTCTGCATTTGTCATTGAAGATGGATGATCAAAATGTCGTTTATTTAGATGGGGATGATTTTCAACAGCGCATATATAAAATGCTGCGAATACCGGATGACGTCAATTTCGGGATTAATCAATGGAACTTCATACCAGAAAATCCGGATACATATACCAGAATTTATACATTGAATGAAGGGGCTGTGGTTATCGAAGGAAAACAAAATAATGACAAGAATCAATTTCCTGAATTGATCAACAAATATTATCCAGCGGTATTGTTCGCACTGAATCAAAAATACTTGTTTCATCATTTTCAAGGAAAAATCGGTGATCTTATGGTGAACGGAGAGGACTTTGAACCAGAATCGCTAAAATCAATGAAAGCAATGATGATCAAAGGTGAATTTTATCAAGTGTTTACACTCATCAGTAATTACACGGAAATTGATATGTTTTTCCAAAATCTAAGAGCAAAATTCAATATCAAAGAATTGAAAGAAGAATACTTGGACAGCATCAATGGCTTGGAAAAATTGGCGTCCTTGGAGGCTGAGAAAAAAGAAAAGAATGAAAAATTAGAGTCAGAGGACAGGGAAAAACTGCGTAGCGAGCGAATTGACAATGCTGTTATTCTCCTGACGTTTGCTCAGGTGATCGCGATCTATTTCGCAATCGTTGATGACTTTAAAATCGTGTTCTTGTGTTTAGTGACCATCGTTTTGATACTATCTTTAGATGCTTTGTTTAATGAAAAGAGCCTTTTACAGAGAATATTGAATTTTCTGAAGAGGAACAATAAAGCGTGATGATTTAAGTGTTTTCTTTATATTGTTTCGGTAAAATGCCTTTTAGGAATCTGTTTATTATTTTAGTCCAGAATATTGATAACCTGTTAATTATTATTTTAATCCAGTAAAATGAAAGAAAAAATCACAAACGTCATTCGCGCATTGTACAATCCCCGATACATTGCGGCAAATATGGCCGGGGGTGGAGCTTTAGCATATTGTTTTAACATTGCTTACCCACTTATGGCGGATAAAATTTCTTGTATTTCTGATCCGTTTGGGAACAATCATGCTGCTTTTTTATGGTCCTTTTTATTTGGATGGGTGTATTTGGCTCAATTGCAAATGGTTGAAAAAATCACAAATAGCTTTATGATTAGAGTGATTATTCCGCAAATGCTCATCTTTTTAGTTGGACTCTATTTTTGTGGTTATCCGATATTTTAAAAAACTAATCGATTTTTCAGTTCACAGAATCGCTCTTTGTCGAAAGCCGCCAAGTTTAAGATGGTGGCTCTCGTTTTGAACTAGTATTATGCATTAAACAACTCGAACCCACATACCTCCGCTACATCTACGATGGCCTCATCAAAGGGAGCATCCATCCAGAAAATGCGGATGAACTTCCTGAAGTTTTAATTGGCCTGTATGAAGATGCCTTCGATGAGCGTACCTCTTTAACCGTTAGACAAAAGCTCTTGCAATGTTTTACCTTTTGGGCCTTGCTGAAAACAGAAGTGAGTGCACAGTTCGTGACTGAAGTGCTAGATTGATTTAATGTGCTTATTTTTAAAGGAATTTTCAAAATACCTTTCAATTTACAATACATGTCTAGACTCCCTCAATCGTTCATCAAATCCTTGGATGACATTGCCAAAGCAAAGTTTTACGAAGCACGTCAGCGTTACCTTTTGCATCTAGGTGAGAGTTTAATCATGCATGTGTGCTCCTTCGTCTTGGCGGAATATAAAGACACAGGTACGCATCTTATGTCTCTTGAAAAAGAGATCATCAACACGAAAAAGTCACTGTCTGTAGGAACGTATGTCGGGTGGGTGAGAAACACAAGTCAACACTTGGCTGATAGTCAAAAGCCTTCTTTGCTGGATGATTTAATTCGCAAAGAGCAACAAAATGAGGTCTTGGCCAACTTCATCGCCTGCATGGATATCCTAAAAAAGGTGGTGGAATCAGACGATAAAGATCAACTTTATGAGCGCTGTGTCCAACTGAGAAAGGGGGTTACTTTGAAAAAATGCAACCTGAATCAGTTTTTTAGCAAGTTCGTAGAACTCCGAAATAAAATCGCTCATCCCATTTACGAAGTCAAAGGAAAAACCATCAATTGGCCATTTACTGACGATTGTTACCGTTTCATTTTGGAGCCATTAGAGTTGGCTATACAGGGCGTTCTCGATCAACTAAATCCACTCTGGGATTACGATCAGTACATCGTTTCTGAGAACGATCAGAATGTCATTGTGCTCAATATTGAAGATGGTGACCACTCAAAACGGATCAATGTAAATCTCGAACTGCCCGAAGGTGTGCGTGTTTTATTGAATTCCAATGAGCATTTATTGCCTGCCGATTGGAAAGTGTTACTTCAACCCGATCCAAAGGCGGTTGAGCGGATCAAAGAGGAACAAGAAGAACTCCGAAAAATGAGCTCGCTTTCTGAGTTTAAGGAACACATCGTCGTTGCTTTGGAGGATAAGCAAATCAGCATGGAGGAATTTCGTTTTTTGGAATCCGTATCTAGAACGAAGCTGGGTTTAAATTCAGAGCAAGTAAAGGAGATCATTCTACAAACTGCAGCCGAATTGGACATCGATAATCCCTTCCCTGAAATTGATGCTCGATTCATGGATGCCATTGATGCAGCCATACGAAACAAGACGTTTAACGAATTGGTCTTGAAATTAATGGGCGAACAATACGGGGTTCATCCCAATGCATTTGACAAGCTGTTCGATTCAAGGGCCTATGCCTTAGGCCTTGATCCAATTGACGCAAGAAAATCTGAGACGGTCTCTTTTTCAAAGGAAGAACTGTCTGCTTTTCATTCGCTAACGATAGCCCGGTCGTGGATCATGAGCATGGAGCGCTTGAACAGTGGAGGAGGAACAAGCAATTACAAAATTGTTGGGGATTCATCGAATGCGAACTCCAAAGAGTATTGGCACAAATTC
>JBILBT010000319.1:0-3433 GCA_044353545.1 Crocinitomicaceae bacterium
ATATAACTGAATTAGAGCAAAATAAATCCATTCTACTTAATAATCTATCTTCAATTCAAGTGCTTAAAAATAAGACAAAAATTGAAGCCGATTCGATTTTAGCAAGTAGAGAAAGTTATCTCAACTCAATAAAATTGAATTTAGCTTTAATAAACATTTCCAAGGATAGTTTGCGTCAAATTATTGTTACATATAATATAAGTGGGGACAACCTTAAAATATATGATTTACTAAAAACTGAAAAAATAATTGATCCTTCCACTAATAAGTTTGGTAGTCTCTACAAACGTTTGAGAAAAGAACATTCTTTGGATAAAGAAACAGAATTTATCATTATTGAGAATAATATTTACCTCGAAAAACGAGATGGAAATGGCCGAGTTTTCTCGATAGAAAAAGTCAAGTTGTCAATCGATCAAATTGATAAACAAAATAAATTATTGGCTAAGGGTGCTATACGTTATCTGTTAGAAGCAAATTTGCTTTTGGAGGGTTTGACTGGTGTAAATACAAATTACTTAACACTGATTGAAAAACTGGAAACATTAGACAAAAGAAGCGAGAATGCAACGCTATCAATAATTGATCTAGAAAATGTGAAAAATCAAATTTCGCAAGAGTATCATGAAACAATTGCAAGATTGGATCAAGATTGTCGTTTATTAATGAAATCCATTACTGATATTGATAATCAACTCATTAGCATATCCGAAAAAAAGAAATATGAACAACAAAAGACAATTAATTATTCGAAGTACAAGACTAAAAAGATAAATGGGATTGAGATTTATGCCTCACCTTTAAGTGTTAAAGAATTTCGGAATGGTTATGAAATAAAGAAAGCAAGAACGGAAGGGGAATGGAAGAAATTTATTGAGCTAAAAATACCTGCTTATCACTTTAAGAACTTCGAAGATCATCAAAGCGGTTATGGACTAATTTATAATTACTATGCCATCACTGATAGTAGTGAGCTTGCTCCTGTTGGTTTCCATAAATTAAATCTAATGGATCTTAATTATTTGGATGGTCAATTGGTGTTTTCAGAAACACAAAGAGTGGACTGCTATTGTGGTGACGGCAAGGAAACAAATTATGAAAGTTGTCCAAACTGTAATTATTGGACTCGTGATCAAAAAAAATACAATGTGTGTTCAAAATGTCAAAATCGGGGCTTTATAAATGTTGGAATAAAAGAATGTTCACGATGTCACGGAACCAGGAAAATAAGTATTCTAAGTATATCGGATAGGAAATTTTGTGTTTTTCCAAATTCACAATATATACATCAAAATGATACAGATAAAAACATCGATAAGTGTTTACTCAATACAATGGAAATATATGATGGAAAATGTCGATTCGCTTATGACCAGACACAGAATAATTTCCAAGAAAAAGAATATCAACTATTAATCTGTAAAGATCGTAGTCCTAAATACACCGATGATAAAGTTGCTACAACAATAGGCGATGTTCAAATAATGAATACTTTTTTAGATGTAACGAAATTTAGAAATGGTGATGAAATAAAGTATATCGAAGATCCAGTTGAATGGGAATTGGCATTAAAGAACAAAATTCCTGCGTTCTGCTATTATAATAATATAAAGGATGGGAAGGGTTGTATTTACAATATTTATGCTTGGCAAGATAAGAGAGGATTAATTCCACAGGGTTGGCGATCAATTACAAGTTATGATTTGATAAATATGTCCATTTCCTTAAATTACAGCTTTTCATTGACATCTGCATATTCACCTGTAAAACCACCTTTAGGAGCGAGAAATACAGATGGCTCATTCATTGATCGACAGCAAATTAAAGCATATAATTCTCATTGGTCAAGTAATAATTACAACGCTCAGTTGAATTTTGAAATTCATGATGATTACTCAATTTCATCATGCAACAGTCATTTGCAATATTGTAAAAATGATTGCAAAAGTGGATATGTTTTGTGTGTAAGAGAATCAGAGGATCAAAAAATTGAAAAGAAAATTAATGATAGTATACGAACCACTGATTTTTTGGAACAAAATTCTGAGCTGTTAAGAAACGATATGGAGTATTTCAAGACTTTTGAGAAAAGTGGAGATTATCAAGATTTATACAATGATTCTGGTGTTAAGATTATTGATGATATAGTTAAGTCTGATTTTGAACAACTATTTGATAAAAATGGCGAGATAAGGGTAATATGCCTAGAAAATGTTGAAATATATTGTAAAGATCAATATTGTTGTGGTTACTCTGAGTATATATATGATGAACATAACAACTCAGATAATATTGCTGGTCTAATAATAAAGCGACAATCTGATGGAGCAAATTCTTTTGTTGCTACAGCGATAATTGCAAATACGAATAGATATCAAGGCGGCTTTACGATAATTGAATCTACCCCTCTTATTAGAAAGGATGAATTGGTCTTTTCATTAGAAAATTACGAAATGACCTTTTGTTTCTCAAGAAATAAGTGTAAAGCATCGAATAATCCTTTAACTAATTTTTATGTTGTCTTCAATTATTACAATGACAATCTTATCGGAATAGATACTAAATGGTATTCTTTGGTTGAAGGGGATTATTGGGATTTTGGCACAGACAAAGCGTTAGATAAGGTACTTGATTTCATGAATAAAAATTAAAAGTATAGCTATACCATAAAGTTATTTCAGTTTCAGAAACGAAACTTTTTTAATTGCATTTGATTTCTTGTTAAGATAAATTTGAATCTGTTGATACCAGATAATGATTTTAATATTTCCGTTAAATTACCTGATTCATATCTAACATTGATTCAGGGCCCAATAGCATCTATTTTTCAACTCTTTTCTGTCTTTATTTCCCAATCCAAAACCCCATCCAGATCCTTGTAAAAGTTAGATTTCTCGACCTCGGAGGTCACAAAACAAGCTAAAAGTCCCATTCCGTATAGGTTTGGGGCTTTTTTTATGGTTAAACCCCAAGCGGAGAACATGAAGGAATTTTAGGCGTTCCCCCTTTATTTTACTGAGTTTAGAGAAAAAACGAAAAGTTAGAACTATAACGCAGTAATTAAGTGTTTTTCACTTAAATTATATTATTTTAAGTGGATTTCACCCTGATTACATAAATTTCACCTACCTTGCACTTAATTAAATTTCACCGATTAGTATGAATATTAAGCGTTTTTCCTTGCAATTAAGTGTTTTTCACGGCAGAACTGTTCCAGAAGACGGTGTTATTGTCGGATATGGTGCAATTATAGAAGCATATAAATTAGCTGTTCCCATACCTGTGAAATTAACTTTTATCAGCACAAAGAAAAGACAATTTGAGAATAAAGAATGGAAAGTCTTCCCTTCAAGATACCTTCCGGAGGAAAACCTCTACAAACAAATCACATTCGCTCTAAAGTATGAAGGAGTTGATCTACTCATATTTAAAA
>JBILBT010000085.1:0-10925 GCA_044353545.1 Crocinitomicaceae bacterium
ACGCGTTACGCACCCGTGCGCCGGTCGCCACCAATAAAGCAAGCTTTATTTATGCTGCCCCTCGACTTGCATGTGTTAGGCCTGCCGCTAGCGTTCATCCTGAGCCAGGATCAAACTCTCCGTTGTAAAAACTTTGAATTTTGTTGAGGCTCTTGTAATTTAATTCTTACGCTGTTTTTCCTTATTTCTCAATCTTTCAAAGAACTTGTCAGAGAATCTTCATCCTCTTAAGTATTTTCATCCGTAAATTTAATCTCGTAGTCTCTTGCGATACTACCCCTTCAATTTACATCATGATTTCAATTTCATTTTCCCAATTCTCGTTCGTTTTGGGAGGGCAAAGGTAATCACTTATTTCTTTCGGTCAAGTTTTTTTTCAAGTTTTTTTTAAATCCCCCGAAAAACCTCATTTCAAGATCACATCCTACGACATTTTCTCTACTTGGTTACACTCTCTTCTTCAAAAATAACCCCGCTAGCGTTCTAACGGGGGCACAAAGATACTCACTCTTTTTAATCTAACAAGGGTTTTGAATAATCTTTTTTTAATAATTTGGAAATACATTGGAAACATTGGCACACAGCACCTTTTTAGTGACGAGTTACTAATTACGAGTTAAAAATTAGTTCTTAAGATTTCGCTCCTCCGACTGTATGCAACTCTTGAAGTAGCGTTAACAATCTGGCATCTGGCATCGCATGTTCCTTGATCGCACGGTCTATCGGACAGGCAACAATTTCATCACCCTTCATTCCAAGCGTCATGTTTGTCTCACCAGCCAACAAGCGATGAACGGCTTCGTTTCCAAGTCTCGTAGCTAAAATTCGGTCTTTCACGCTTGGGCTTCCTCCTCGCTGTATATGACCTAAAACTGAATGACGCATGTCAAACCCTGGCAACATGGGTCTTATTTTATTCATTATTTCAAAAGCATTTCCTGCATCATCACCTTCGGCTACAATGATGATTGTTCCTCTTCGTGCCACTGAATTCTCGCGGATATCGGTCGCCAATTTCACTAAATCGGTCTTTTCTTCTGGAATTAATGCATACTCAGCACCAGACGCAATGGCCGAATGCAAGGCAATGAATCCTGCATCTCTTCCCATAACTTCAACGAAAAACACCCTGTGATGACTACTGGCCGTATCACGAATTTTATCGACTGCTTCAATTACGGTGTTCAATGCCGTATCAAATCCAATCGTGTGATCAGTGCCAAAGATGTCATTGTCTATAGTGCCTGGCAATCCAATGATCGGAATGTTCATTTCCTTGGACAACAAGCTTGCACCAGTATAAGACCCGTCCCCTCCGATGACTACCAAGCCTTCAACTCCTTCCCTCTCCAAAAAAGCAATTGCCTTTTTCCGTCCTTCAACCGTTCGGAATTCTTCACATCGGGCTGAACCTAAAACTGTTCCGCCATACTGTATAATATTGTCCACATCATTGTAGGTCAACTCCTTAGATCTTCCTTCGGTCATTCCTAAAAATCCATCGTAAATCCCTAAAGATACGACACCTTTATGTAGTGCTGTTTTTACCACCGCTCGAATCGCGGCATTCATTCCTGGTGAATCTCCTCCTGAGGTGAGGACTGCAATCTTTTTCATTCCATCAATTTACGCAAAATTCATCTATTTTTATGGAATTGATCAGTAACACACATCACTTCACCGTATGTTTGGTTTTAAACGCAACGAATTTCGCCTCAAAACAGATGAGGAATTGATTGGACTGTACAAGTCCGACCGAAATGAGTTGTGCATTTCAATACTTTACGAACGCTACGCCCACCTCGTTTTGGGTACTGCCATGAAGTACCTGAAGAATAGTCAAGATGCGGAGGATGTTTCCATGAACCTCTTCGAAAAATTACCCTTGAAAATCCTGGAGCATGAGATTGCTTATTTCAAAGGTTGGTTGTATCGGGTCGTAAAGAATGATTGTTTCATG
This sequence comes from Crocinitomicaceae bacterium, assembly GCA_044353545.1. Taxonomy (GTDB): domain Bacteria; phylum Bacteroidota; class Bacteroidia; order Flavobacteriales_D; family Crocinitomicaceae; genus M0103. The sequence continues at coordinate 1,961 of JBILBT010000085.1, forward strand.
ATCCTGCGCAAGAAAAACCGCATTACCTCGGAGCTTACAGAATCCATGGAAATGACCAACGATGAAGTTCCAGGCATTCAAATCGAAGATCAATTGCAAGTCTTGGAAGCCATTCTTCCCACCTTAAAGGAAGACCAACGTATCTGTGTGGAATTGTTTTACATCAAGGACATGTCGTACCAGCAAATCAGTGAACACCTCAATATATCCATATTGGCTGTAAAATCGGCCATACAAAACGGGAAACGGAACCTTAAAATCCGTCTTGAAACACATTCAGCATTCACCAACGAAAATGAGTAATACAAACAACATATCGCGAAAGGACATCGATACCTATCGAACATCCACCGATGCTGCCGAGCACGTGCGCATCGAACGGAAGTCACTTGCGAACGATTTTGACAGCGATGCCCTTGACGGCTGGAGCGATCCGGCGCTGTCAACGGACGCACTCAAGCGAATGGACAAACGCTTCAAAGGAGCAAATTCTAGCTCTTATTGGTTCGCAGGAGTTGTTCTCACTGGGCTTATAGGCCTTGGATTTTTCCTATTTATCGGACCAAAATCTGTCAAACCCAAGACAGCTGCACAAACCGTGACCATTGAAAAAACGGACATTGTACTTCCTGAAGCCATCGAAGCCATGGTTGAGTTGCCACAAACGGAGCAGATCACCCCAAAATCTGTGGTTCAAACATTCACCAATCAGCAAAAAAGTCCTGAATCAGAACGCACGACACCCCTTGTAACTCCCTCTACAGATCCCTTGCCTTTGCATACACCAGAGTTGCTCATTCCCGAAACTACCCTAAAACGTGAAACCATTTCTGGCAAAGAAATCTACCTGCACGACCTCAAATTGCTCGATTACCGCGCTTACCGCTCACGTCCTTCCGTGACCACAAAACAAATGGTCTTAACAGGAACTCCAGCGAATGTAGGTGATGCAGCGATCAACGGCGACGAAGAACCAGAGTGGAAAGACGTTGAAATTCCCTACATCGATTACCTCGAAAAAACAATGGAAATCTTCGCGAAGGGCTACAACAAAAAGGCCTTGTCGCGCTTTCAAACCATCCTTGAAGCCTATCCAGATGACGTCAATGCTGGATTCTACGCCGGAATTTGCTACTACAACCTTAAAGAATACGACCAAGCAGAGCGTTCCTTGCGGATTTGCATCAACTCTAAGTACAGCAACTTTTACGAAGAAGCCGAATGGTACCTTGCGAAGAATCTGTTGGCACAAGGAAATAGAGACAAAGGTGTGGAATTGTTGCGTGCGATTTCGAATGCAAAGGGGTATTATGCCAAGCAGGCGGATGCGGAGCTCAAGCGGCTTTCAGCCAATTACTAATTACTAATTACGAATGACTAATTAGGCATGCTTCAACTGCTAAGATTTTGACTCTTTCAATTAGTAATTACTAATTACGAATGACTAGTCAGGCAAGCTTCAACTGCCAAGATTTTGACTCTTTCAATTACTAATTACGAATGACGAATTACTAATTGGTGATCTCGCTTCGGAATTGAAAAGACAAAAGACACTTCTTCGCTCGATGAGCTTCGAAGGACAATTGACCGCTGCGCTATAAGACAAAAGACCCGTCCGAGCTGAAAGACTTCAATCACTTACAGAATTGCCTTCGGCATCAAATTCCGTCAGGACCAAATTATTGAGAAATTAGCCATGTAGGGTGTAGAACAAAAATCGTAATTCGTGGCTTCGAGTGCCTCAGCCACCAAGCTTCGAGTATGCTATGCACCTCAGCCACCAAATTCGTAATTCGTAACTCGTAATTCTTGGCTTCGAGTACCTCACTTGTCCATTGCGGCGAAGCCACCAGGATTCAGCAACTCGGGCTTCGAGTATGCTACGCACCTCACGTGTCCGCAGCGGTGGAGCCACCAAACTCGTAATTCGTAACTCGTAATTCGTAATTATTTATTCTTTAAAAGTGCATTAATCTCACTCAGGTAAGCGATTTCCTTTCCCAGTTGCTCGGCGCGTTCGCGGCACGAAGAAAGTTCCATTTCTGATGTTGCAAGTGCTACCGCCATGTTCGCCGGTGAGCCATAACGTAGTGCCATTTCATTTGCCATAGGCAGTTTTGGGTGTTGCAGTTGCTGGGCCATGCTGTAGGGTTCAAAAAAGTTGCAGTCTAGTATGTGAGAAATGGTGGACAGTAGGTCAGTATCTATGGATTTTCGTTGAAAGATATCGTACACATTTTGGCTAGTTCGGTTGATTCGACGGGCAAACTCACTTTTCTTCATTCCCGTCTCTTCCAAGCGCGTTTTAATCATCTGCCCAATGTGAATTTCCATGGAGCAAGTATCAAATTTATTTTGATGATTATGAAAGCATTGCATTCCGTTTTATTTGTTGTTTTTGTCAGTTTTATTTTATTGTTTTGTATGATTAAATTTTTACACCTCAGGTTGAAGGAATCACGGCCAATTGGAAAAGTTGTGATTATACGAGGGAGAACGTACAAAACGAGTAGAAATTGACGTGAATACTGAATGGACAAGGGCATTAATAAAGAATTTTTAAAATTACTTGAGGATCCGAGTGTGAGATTTACTGTTATCCTAGGATCTGGCTTTCATCAGCAGGCACTTGGTGGGAATTCGGTTTTGAGTAATTGGGGAATTCTACTTTCGCGGCTTACCCATTCAAAAAATCTTACCGGAAATTATATCACAGATTTTGAAGAAATTGTTTATCAGCAATGTAAAATTAAAAACATCGAAAAGGAGGAGCCTGCAGCAGTTGTAGAAAAAGAAGAAAAAAATAGACTCGCAAATTTTCTGAAAGAAGAACAGAAATATGTACTCTCCGAAACCAATCGATTCACATACCCAGACATATTTCATTCAGGAAGAATATCAGATGTAGTTTCATTAAATTTTGACACGGTCCCAGAAACAATGTGTTGCCCAACAAGAAATAAACCTTTAAAAGAAAATTCAAGCTCCTTTAAAAAAGCGAAAAACTCCGGAAGGGAAAGTACAAGTTTTGCTACTCATATTACTTGTTACGAAAAAATTGAAATACCCAATAGAGGTGCTATTCGATTTTGGCATCCGCATGGTTCTATAGATAAACCTGAAAACATTGTTCTTGGGGTTGCGAAATTTGCTCAACTGGCTTCAAACACGTTAAGGATTCGAGCGCATTTCAAGTCAAGTGAAGTCAAAGGACAATGTGAACAAACCAATGATCTAACTTGGTTCTCACAAATTTACAACAACCCTGTTCTTATCCTTGGAGCTTCGATGTCAGAAATGGAATGGGCAATGTGGACCGCGATTGTTCATCGAAAGAGGAACTTTGCTAAGCCATCAAACAAGCATTGCGAAAAACCAATTTTCAAAATGATGAGTACTCAAGATTCTAAAGACAAAAATAAACAAGGATGGTTCCAGCCACTTTTTATCGATATGGAATTTGAAGAGCAGTGGACAGAATTAGAAATAACACTAAAAGAACATATAAAATGAAAATCCTCATCATTTCGGCACTGAGCCTTTTAATCAATTCTTATGGCTTTTCACAATGCGTGGTTAATTCGAATATACCTGGCACTTCAGGGGTAGTTCCATCTGTTCTGCCACCTGCTAATGTGAATCAGTTTTACTCCACAGACATTAGTTTTATTTTGAATGCATTATCTTACACTTTAGTGTCTATCGAAGGCCTACCAAGCGGATTTACATATAATTGCAATATGCCCAATTGTACATATCCTCAAGGGCAGATTGGATGTGCAAATATATCTGGCACTACCAATCAATACGGTTCCTTTCCTTTAACTCTTATCTTCAACGCTCAAGGTTTTTCATTACCACAACCATATTATGGATTGGTAATTACAGTGGGAGACATGTCGGCAACACTAACAGGCGATACTATTTGTGCTGGTGAAACAGGAAATATTGATATTGTCATTAATAATGGGGTTCCACCTTATACTGTTAATATTACAGATGGGTTAAATCAATTCTCAGTTTCAGGTAATAGCCCATTAACCATTCCTTTTTCCCCAATTGCTACAACAACTTACTCAATGGTATCCATAACTGATGCAATTGGAGGTGTCGGAACCGGTAATGCCTCACCCGCTCAAATATTCATTAATTCTTCTGACTTCAACACATCATTCTCATCAACACAACAACTATTCACTGCCCCACCTTTTGCCGTTCAATTCTCAAACAACACTCCTAACCCGTCAAATTATACATTTACTTGGTTTTGGGGAGATGGAACTTCAACAACTTCGAATACTCCAAATGTATTTCATCAATATTTGAATAACGGCTTGTACACGGTAACACTCAAAGCTGTAAATAATACGACTGGCTGTACTGATGAGACAACGCTAGTTGATTACATATTCACAACTGGAGGTATCAGCTGTACACATACTGCCACCATTAATCAAACAGGTCCAATTAACGCTTGCTCAGGTCAATCTGTAGTGCTGTCATGCAATTCAAGTCCTTCTTTTACCTATCAATGGAGAAGGAATGGAGTTTATATCTCTGGAAATAATAATGACTCTCTAATTGTTACACAACCTGGCTCTTATTCTGTTATTATTTCGGATAATGGTTGCCCAGTATCTTCAACAGACATTGTGGTAAATTTCTCAAATATATTAACACCAGCGATCTCTGCTTCTGGAGCTATACAACCATGTATTGGAGGAAGTGTTGTTCTCACTTCTTCACCTGGATACACTTCGTATCTATGGTCGAATGGCTCTTCAAACCAAAGTACGACAATCACTACCTCCGGGAACTATTCCGTACAAGTTACCAATGCATTGGGTTGTACTGCAACCTCGAGTGTTTATACAGTTAATGCATCGATTTTACCTACTCAAAATATTTGTGTTGTAGGCGTTGACTCCGTTACAAACAACTTGAGAGTTGTATGGGAAAAACCAATAACAACAGCTATTGATTCCTTTTATGTATACAAGGAAACGAATGTATCAAATATTTATTCAAAAGTCGGAGCTCGACTTTACGACAGCCTTTCTGTTTGGATCGACCCAGTTTCAAACCCAGCGGTTCAAGCTTATCGATACAAAATAACTGCTTTAGATACTTGTGGTGTTGAAACTCCTTTGAGTGATTTTCATAAATCAATTCATTTAACGATCAATCAAGGAGTCGGAGGTGCATGGAACCTTATTTGGAGCCATTATGAAGGTGTGAGTTTTGGAAGCTATAATATTTATCGCGGATCCTCTCCAAATAACTTGAGTCTATTAACGAGTATTCAAAGTACATTGAATTCATATACGGATTTAACACCGCCAGTTGGAGATGTTTACTATCAGATTGAAATCGTGAATCCAAACAATTGCAATCCAACAAAAGTGGTGAATTATTCCTCATCGAAATCCAATGTGGTTACAAATGCGGCAATAGGATTAACAGAATTGCATAGCAATATTATCCTTTATCCAAATCCGACTGAGAATTTTGTTATTGTAGAGGGAGACTTTCAAACAATCAAAAACTACATCATTCTAGATGGAATTGGCAAAAAAATCTCAAGTGGCTCATTAAGTATTGATTCTAATCAAATTGATTTATCTGGGTTTTCAAAGGGCGCCTATCTTATTCTTATCGAAGGATTGAATAAGCCGTTTCAGATCATTAAAAACTAACTTGAATGCAAATTTTATTCGATAGAATTCTAACACTTCTGGTTCCGGAAGAGCAGATTCGTCTGAGAAATGGAAACTTTTACAGCTACCTTGGACCTACTTCAACGCGTATTAATGGTGAGAGATTTCCATTAGCATTTGAATACGAAATCAGTGCTCAAAATCACAAAAAGGTTACTGTCGAACTTATTCATACTATGTATCAACTGCATCTGCAAACTGGGATTATGCAAAGCCGGTCGGAAATATTTGATCTTTTTCCAAGAGAACTCTGTTCAAGACCTTGCAACTATACAGCAGCGGTGTACATAGTTCAGAAATTAATTAACGATGATTTTAATCAAAACAACACATGAAAAAACACCTTATAACCCTAATTGCCTTAGCTGTAACATTTGCAGCAACAGCACAAGTCCCTTCCTACGTTCCCACCAACGGCCTTGTTGGCTGGTGGCCGTTCAATGGCAATGCCAATGACGAAAGTGGCAATGGGAATATTAGTGTACTATTAAATGGGTACAGCTATGGAAATGATAGATTTGGCAGTCCAAATTCAACTTTTCATATTGATGGCATTGATGGTACAAATAAAGGTTGTGACATCAATTTCTTGAGTGGGTTAAATGAGTTTAGTATATCAGCTTGGTTTAAAATAGAAGACACCTCGAAACTTGGCCAAAATCCGTCTCAAACAATGTTTAATTTTGCGCCATACTGTACAGTTTCGGCTGCTTACAATCATCCTTATTTTCCCGCAAAAATGGGCGGTTGCCTTGGCGATGCTGTAAACTGGCAAATTTGCGGAATTGACAATAGCATCCAATGGCCATTAATAAATAAACAGGCTTGGCATAATCTTTTAGTTTCGCACAATGGAATAGCAGTGAAATATTTTTTAGATGGTTTATTAGTGGATGAAGTAACATTAACCTTTATTTTGCCAATAATTAATTCCGCTAATATCGGTCACATTCCTGTTTCCTCAGGGGAGGTGTTTTCAGGTTCCATTGATGACATCGGCATCTGGAACCGAGCTCTAACACAATGTGAAATTCTAGACCTCTATAACGCTGAATTGAATTCACTGGCTGTGAGTGGAGGCCTTGATCAATCGCTTTGTGAAGGCCAATCCACTTCACTTTTCGGAACTGGCGCAAGCACCTACTCTTGGTCAAATAACGTTAGCAACGGTCTTAGTTTCGTGCCAACAGCAAGCACCAATTACATTGTCACGGGAACGGATGTCAACGGGTGCTTGGGTACAGATACGGTTACAGTTGCTGTGAATGCGAACAGCTCCTCCTCTCAAACCCAAACCGCCCTCGATAGCTACACCTGGCCAGTGAATGGACAAACTTACACCCAAAGTGGCACATACTCCGATACGCTTGTGAATGCCACAGGATGTGATAGCATCGTTACCTTGAATTTGACGATGAGCTACACGGGCATTGAAGAATTGAACCCTAGCTTATCGAAAAAACTTCTTCGCATCACCGACCTGAGTGGAAAAGAAACACCATTCCGAAAAAACACGGTGCTGCTGTTTATTTATGAGGATGGCACGGTGGAGCGGGTTTTTGAGGGAGAGTGATAAACAGAATGAAAAACAGAGTGAGAATGAGGAAATAAACCTCCCCCTTTGTCCCCCTCGATGAGGGGGAGATACGATCCTCCTCCTGTCCCGGCCCTTCGGGACCTGTCCCGACCCTTCGGGACCTTAATCCCTCCCGAAAAACAGAGTGAGAGTGCGAGCGGGAGATTGATTTCCTCCCCCTTAATCCCCCTCGATGAGGGGGAGATACGATCCGTACTCCAGTATCATTTTTTTGATGCATGAAAGTTCACAAATTCGTAATTCGTAATTCGTAATTCGTAATTCGTAATTCGTAATTTATTTTTCACTCCTCTTCCAGCCCATGCAGCGCTAAAATCTCCGTATACTCCGACTCAAACGAATGCTGCTGATGGTGCTTCTTCTGAAAATAGATGTACTTGTTCACGGCATCCACCCCTGATTGAGAGACGGTGAAGGCCCCATAGCCATTTTGCCAAACGAATTTATCGGGGATGAGATTGTTGTGGTTGATGAAATGTGATGTGCTGCCTTTAATCTGCTTCATGATTTCACTTACACTGAGGTCTGCTGGCATGCAAAACAAACAATGAATGTGATCGGGCATGCCGTTTACGATGCTCAGGGTGCAACCCAAACGCTTGAGCTCAACGCCTATGAATTCGTAGAGTTGACGCTCCATGCGTGGATGGATTAGTGGTTTTCTGTTTTTTGTGGTCCACACGGCATGGATCCAGATTCTTGATGTTGAATTTTTCATGATTAACGCATTTAGTGGTTTCCATTTAAGTTATGAAATATTAGGGTTTGATTCCAAATGGATAGGGAAAATTTATCTTCAAATTAATTTAAGATTAATTTCTTATTTTTGTTTTTACAAGCAACGGAACTATCCTCGTTGCGTCTTGGAACTAAATGCTTTGAAAATGAAAGGAATTCTTACTACTGCCATCGTTTGTTTATTGGCTATCACAAGCTGGTCTCAAACATCTACCGTAACAAATAACGAAGTGACTTACTTCGGTCAATGCATGATTGAGGTGCAAAACGATGCTGACATGCGTGCACTTGAAACAGAGATGCGCTCCAATCCTTACATCAAAGTGTGCCGTTTGGACTACAACACGCAGCGCGCATTTATCCTGACAAAATCAACGGAAACATTGACAGAAGAACAATTTACTTCTTGGTTCATCGGATATTCTGATAAAGTGCGTTGTGTACAATTGGGTGTGCATGGCGTCGATCAAGTGAAGCCTTATCCATTCGTTGATTGCATTAAATAAGCCGCATGAAGCAGATTATATTTTTCCTACTTGTCGCTTTACATTTTCAGTCTTTCGCTCAACCGAATGACTGTTCGGAAGCGGTTCCAGGATGTACAACGCCTTCATTTCCTATTGCTCCAAACAATCCAGGTAGCAATGTAGTTGACTTTAGTTCTGGGAGTATTTCGAACCCATCAACAAATCCGGCTGGATTTAACGCAGGTTGTTTGTTGAGTGGGGAAACGAGTTCAACATTTATTTCAATCAATGTCATTTCTACGGGAACGCTCGCATGGTCCATTATCGGTCCAAGTGGAGGTTGTTTCGACTGGATCATGTGGCAAATGCCTAACGCTTCTATCGCCCAAGCTTGTGCGGGAATCAATGGAAACACATTAGCTCCTGTGGCATGCAACTGGAATGGC
>JBILBT010000320.1:0-3409 GCA_044353545.1 Crocinitomicaceae bacterium
TCTTCATTTTTATAATTTATTTCCATTATAAAATCCTCAGCTTTATCAAACTCTCCTTTCAATATTGCTTCATGTGCTTTTTTAGATTTTCCGGATTGAGCAGAGGCTGTATTGATGAGATTTACACCAATTATTGATATGATAATTAAGGTTATTTTCATCATTTGGTTTTTCATATGTATTTTGTAAAGATGGGGGTTGAAAGAGATTATAGGATTTAATCGGTAGTTTTTAGTGCTTATCCAAACAAAACGATTTGCGACAGAGTTTTTCACAATTATCTTCACATGAGTTTCTCCAATTTTTCTTTCAATTCTTTTAACTCTTTCATTTTAGGAAATTCAGCACTTCGAATTTTTATTTTGGGATTTTCACATAAATTTCCTAAGAGCTGAATGATGTCAAGAGACATGTTTTTCCATGCAATTTTTTCCACTTTGTCTTGAAGTTTTGTCTTGAAATTAGGATCAAGTGGGTCCACATCTGAACCAGTTACATCTTCAAAGATGTTAAGCTTACATTCAACGGAATTTTCTTTTATCTGATAATCTGAATAATCATGCAGTCTCATTAAAAAATCATCTTCGGAAATAACTTTCTTAGCATTAGATATTTCATAAATGACAGTGTAATCAATATCCCAATATTCGTATAGTAGTTCAAAAATTTGCTTTTTCAAAATCGTGTGGTTGTAATAATTAAATCGATTTTCAATTGGAATATTAATAGACTTCAGAAACTGAATTGATTCAGAGGTCATTATTTCGTCCAAATCAGAAACAATGTCTTCGTCATTTAGCACCTCAGCAATGAGCTTACATATTTTTAATGCCACATAATCTTTTTCATCCGAAGTGTCAACCTTAAACACCACATCCTCAATATTTGGATGATGAATGATTAAAACAAATTTCTTGTTATTGGAAAAAAAAGAAAATCCCATTTCATTAAAGATGATTTCCCTAAACGGATTGACTAATTCAGAGTCACGAGCTTGTGGCGGAACAACCTCAAGTATAATCTGGTTCAATTGTGATAAGTTCGCAATTTGTTGCTCTGAATCCACGATTGATTTAACCTTGTCTCGAACAGCTATAATTTCGGAGAAAACTCTAATCTTGTATTCAAGTTCATCGTTAAGAATAGAATAATCTAGTTTTTCACCCTGTATTAGGGAGAAAAGATTGGGATGTTCATTGTAATAACCCCCTTCGATCTTAAATTTAGTGTATTCACGAAAAGCTATTTCTGCATTTTCAATTTCAGAATAAAAAACATGAATTAAGTTGTCCATTTTGGTTTAGTTTAAAGTACTTTAATTTATTCTTAGCACTATCGCCTCTAGTTCTCGATCGTACTTGTAATATTTTATCTCTTCTGTTCCAATCATTTCAACAGCTCGATCAATAATACTTAAGGGCACGACAAACCACTCTTGTGGCATACGCCGACGTAGTTTTTCATCCCAGATATCAATGTTCAAGCATGATGCTCCAAAAAAGTTATGGAGGAGCTGTTCAAACTTTTGCGTGTTCATATTAAAGGTTTTGTATTCTGCCTCAACATGAACTGGAGCCATTAAATAGGTTGATTCTTTCTCTGCGTTTTTAATTCGGTCGGCAACAGGAGTTGTTGAGTAACCAATTTTATATAAATTTCTGATTTCACTGATTTGTGGATCAATTGACTTTGAACTTAGGACATAGATATAGCCGGCTTCCTCATCTTCATCTGTTATATCGGTAAAATTTTCGTAAAACTCTTCTATTACACTATCAGCATTTTCAGTAACTACCTTCCCGTTTGCATACAATATTTTCTGTACAGATAGCATTAACATATTAGATTCTGTGCCATTTTCAAAAATACAACGGGTACGCCCATCAGTTCTTACTCTTTTACCGTCATTCCGATAATGATCGGTTTTGGATATTTTGATGTTTTCCAAATAAAACAAGACGCCACGATGAATATAATAGGCTCCTGATTTTAAATTCCCGTGTCTAAAATCCACTAACTTTCTTTTACCACTCGCTAAATCCGCTTGGACAGTCTTGAACAATTCCTCATAATCTTTGAAGTTTTTACAAGGCTTGCGACGCGCCACAAAATCAGCTTCTGCTCTTGCGATTTCTCTCGGTGTATGCTTAAACTCAAATAAACTCTGGGCCTCTCCATCGTCAAAAAGGCCTAACATATCATCATTGAAGATATCATCGATTGAATTGATTGCTTTCTTCTCAACCTGCAATAAACCATAAATGTCCTGTGGCTCTAAGGCAAGCATATTCTCCTCATTATTGCGCAGCGCTTTCAACCGAGTGTATAACTGATACTCTGATATATTTGATGCAATGGGCTCTGGTTCTCTATCGTGTTTTGCAATAAACTCATTGATTTCTTCAAAAGAAGCACTTAAGCGTTCATCGGCACTTTTGACATTCGAAGTCTTTGGTTTGACATTGAGTAAACCAAGTGGATCATTGCTGAAAATCTCATCCAATATTTTATCCTTGTCCTCCATCACTCTGCTGTACTAATCTTTTGCGTTTTTCTTCTTTCAGGTAAATTACACATTCAGCCATTCTTTTCTCTAAAGGGTCATTGGCTTCGAGATGAGGCTCGCGTTTAAATGTTTGAACAAACTCTTGGACTTTCGGCCATAAGATTCTGGCTTCTTCAAAGTCCATTTTAATTCGTGTCGCCTCAATCGTCTCTTGAATGATTTTCAAGACCTGAGTCGTAACTGATTTAGATAAGATTTCAAAGGCTTTTTGGAATGGATTGACTCTATCTATCAAATCAATATGAATGTCATCAATATTTACAAATCTGCCAGCCATACGTATGAAACGTTTATCTTCTACTTCCTTTATTTCACCGTTTTTAATTACCGAATCTACCACAACATTTTGACGCACTTCTTCAACTTCTTCTGCTGTTAAATCAGGGTATTTTATTCGTATGATTTTTGGAATTAATACTTTATTTATTACTTCAGCATCTACATTGCCAGGCATTGCCTTCAACATCATTGGGTCTTGAAGAATTGTAGCTTTTAATTCATTCAAATCATCTTCAATAATATCCCTTACTCTTTTGGAACTTGGCTCTTTTAATCCTCTGATTTTTATTTCACCAGGTTTTGCTTCATCGTCATCAGAAAGTTTTGTTTTGAACTTCCAATTGGGAGCTAAAACTTGTTCCATTAATAAAGAAGCTGTTATGGCTTTCAACATATTGTTTACAGACAATTTCACTTCATCATCGTGTGCATCAGGTTGGGCAATTAGGTTGGTAAATTGCGCATGTGATTTGTTATTGCTATCGCGCGTTGCACGACCAATGATCTGAATAATTTCGGTTAAAGAGCCTCTATACCCAACTGTCAATGCATGTTCGCAATAAG
>JBILBT010000086.1:0-10821 GCA_044353545.1 Crocinitomicaceae bacterium
CTCCCAGCTGCGCAACATTGAGCGTGAACTAGAATGTAAAATCCTCGACCGCAATATTTTAATTCTCGATATTTTTGCCAGTCGTGCGCGCACTTCACATGCCAAAACGCAGGTTGAATTGGCTCAGCTGCAGTACATGTTGCCAAGGCTAACCCGCATGTGGACCCACCTCGAACGGCAAAAAGGAGGGATCGGACTTCGCGGTCCGGGGGAGTCGCAAATTGAATCGGATCGTCGAATCATTCAAACGCGCATCGCCTTGATGAAAGAAAAGCTACGCGAAATCGACAAACAAATGTCCGTGCAACGTGGCAATCGCGGTCAACTTGTGCGTGTCGCATTGGTGGGCTACACCAATGTAGGTAAGAGTACGCTCATGAATTTATTGTCCAAGTCGGATGTCTTTGCTGAAAACAAGCTTTTTGCCACGCTCGACACAACGGTGCGCAAGGTCGTGATACAGAACATGCCCTTTCTGCTTACCGACACAGTAGGATTCATCCGTAAGTTGCCCCATCATTTGGTCGAATCCTTCAAAAGCACCTTGGATGAAGTCCGCGAGGCCGACTTGTTGGTGCATATATTGGACATTTCACACGATAATTTTGAAGATCATTTCCAAGTGGTGAATGAGACCTTGAGCGAACTGGATAAAACCGAAAAGCCTGTGATTCTAGTATTCAATAAAATTGATGCCTACCATCACATCGAAAAAGAAGAGGATGATCCAACGCCGCGCACAGAAGAGAATTTCACGCTCGATGAATTAAAGAAAAGTTGGATGGCGAAGATGAACAATACCCAGTGCGTGTTCATTTCCGCGCAGGACAAGGAAAACATTGAAGAGCTCAAAGAAGTGATCTACGAGAAGGTCAAAGAGATTTTCAAGGTGAGGTATCCGTATAACAATTTCTTGTATTGATCTAAAATAAAAAAGGGCTCCATGAGGAACCCTTTTTTGATATTATTTAGTTAGAATAAACCAGCGATGCTTGTATCGAGAAAATTATCTCACCAAATGCAAGAATCCATGTCCTTCTAGGAAGGCGCCATTCAATCCATCTACACGGTACTTGTAGAAATACACCCCTTCTTGGCAATCTGCACCAGATTGTGATTTTCCATCCCATGCTGGATTTACTCCAGTATTTTCAAACATGGTATTCCCCCAACGGTTGAGGATGGTGAGGCTAATTGATGTTGAATTGGTCGTAGTTAAAAAGAACACTTCATTCGCGTCATCGTCATTTGGCGAGAAAACGTTCGGCACATACACGGTTGGAATCGGGTATTCACATGAACCATCATCCACAGTTGCCAAAGGATTATAGTTAATACCCAATGGATCCGTACAGCCACAGATGCTTATCGAAATTGTTTGGTATGCCGTGTCCGCACACAGCCCTTCAGAGGCAATAAGGCGAATCTCCCCTGATTGAGTAAACACTTGGTTTTGTGGATCCATGTTGGTCATGTTCGCAGTCTCTCCGTTACCAAAAACCCACGCGAAGTTTGACGCATTTTGACTCGCATTGACGATTGTCACCGAAAGTGGTGAACAACCCGATGGAGGTGTTGCAGAGAATTGTGCAATTGGTGGATTCAAGATATCAACAAACATGCTGTCTGAGACTTCACATACGTCGTCAGTTACATTCAGGTAATACCAACCTGAAGAAAGGTTATCCCAAACTGAAGCATCGATGAAACTTGGGTTGTTGACTCCTGGACCATTCCACGTGTAGGTAGGAACGCCCGTTTGACCAGAGATGAAGGCTGAGACATATCCCGTCGGCAGACAGGTGGCTGGACCCATCCAAATGGTATCCACTGCGAGCGTTTGGTTCAAGGTGATGGTGACCGTGTCCGTGTTTGAATACCCACAGGAGTTGGTTGCGGTGACGTAATAATCCACCGTACCCGTCATTGTTCCCTGTATAGTGGGGAAGTAAGCCGTTGGCCCAGTTTGTCCTCCCGTCCAAGAATAAGTGAATGGTGGGAAGAGTCCTGTTGCCGAAGCACTAACCAGAATTGAGTCGTTGGCACATTGGACCAGTGGATCCGTTTCATCAATTGGAATTGGAATAGAATCCAAAATGTACAAAGTTCCTGTTGAAATAATGGTATCCCCACATGAAGAAATGGTGATGGCCGTAATGGTGATGTACTCCATATTGTCTGGGAATCCATCAGCGGTCGGCGTGATATTTAAGGAAATAGTGTCTTCGCCTGGCAGGAAAGTAATAGGATTTATCAAATCATTATAATCCAAGAGTTCGGTTGCTGTTCCTCCAATTTCATAGTTGATAATCAATGTATCACCCAACTGTGTCTGTGGACGAATAATCCGTAAAGTTGCATCAGTACAGCCTTCATAAACACTTGTGTCACCTGAAACTGTCGTTACAGCAATTTCAATAGCCTCAGAACTAAATGAGTTTGCTTGCAAGAATACGCCAGAGTCATACGCTTGGTCACCTACATTTGAAATGCACAATTTGATGTGATATGTTTCACCACATTGTACAGAAGCATTCGCAGAAAGCAGTGTTGTTGTGCCATCATACTGCAAGGCATTCGGTGGGTAAGCTACATTTCCAAGATTACTCACATAATAGGCTGGGTTTTGTGTTGCCCCAGGTCCCACGTTGTTTATTGTAACTGGTGTCGCTGTTCCTGGAATCACAGCGATATTTTGTCCACCAGCTGGATAACCTGCAAAAGGGTAAGGTCCGGAAATTCCCGGTCCCCACAGGATGAATCCAAAGGCATCGTTAAAGGAAGATGGTGAAAATTCAGGGTATTCATCCGAACCAAAAAGGTATTTAAATGAAATGGTATCTCCCGCTGGAATAAAGTCAAATTCAAGGACAACACCATTCGTTACAGTACCATTCGCGATGTAATTTAAGGCTTGATCCGTCGATACATTCGGTGTTGCAGGCGTATTGTTCGTAAAGCTACCTATCGAGTTCGGTCCAATCGCCCCTACCCCATTCCCAGTGGTCAACAACATTCCCGATTGAATGGGGAATGTCGTATTTCCCGAGGTAAAGAATGAAACATTCCCAAACAGGTTGTTGGCATTTGCTGGACTACCGTTCACAGAAATATTGGATGCTGTTACCCCAAAACCGAGCAATACATTCTGCACCATTTGGCTAGGCGTAAAGGTATTTGTCACAGTGATTTGTGCAGAAGAAGCAAATGAAATTGCCAAAGCACAAACGAACAAAGAAAACTTAGAAATCATATATAGTGTGTTATTTAGTACGCTTATAGACAGCGCTTGTTCTCATTAAGTTGCACGAAATTCGACAAAAAAACTTCGAATACCAATTTTTCGCTGAATAATTGCGATTTTTGAAGACCAAAAACCATCAAAATGAACCAAACGCAAGACTTCATCGGACAAAATAAACAACGTTTTCTGGATGAACTCATTGAGCTTCTGAAAATCCCTTCAATCTCTGCCGATCCAAGCTATTCTGCAAGTGTTCATCAGACCGCTGATTCGGTAGCTGAACACTTGACATCCATAGGAATGCAGCATGTGGAGATCTGTCAGACAGCTGGATATCCCATCGTCTATGCGGAATGGACCAAAGATGTAAACTTACCAACGATTTTGGTATATGGTCACTACGACGTGCAACCGGCTGATCCACTCGAACTGTGGACAAGTCCTGCCTTCGAACCAGTAATCAAAACGACTGAAATCCATCCCGAAGGTGCTATTTTTGCACGCGGTGCTTGTGATGATAAAGGACAAATGTTCATGCACGTGAAGGCCGTTGAGGCGATGATTCAAGCTGGCGAAATGCCCTGCAACGTGAAGTTCATGATTGAAGGTGAAGAAGAAGTCGGCAGCGAAAACCTTGGGATTTTTGTCAAAGAGAATGTCGAAAAACTGAAGGCCGATGTCATCCTTGTTTCCGATACAGGAATGCTAGCGAATGATACGCCGTCAATCACAACTGGACTGCGTGGATTAAGCTATGTCGAAGTAGAAGTTACTGGACCAAACCGCGATTTGCACTCTGGATTGTATGGTGGCTGCGTTGCCAATCCGATCAATATCTTGGCGAAAATGGTAGCTTCACTGCACGACGAAAACATGCACATTACCATTCCTGGTTTTTACGATAAAGTGATCGAATTGTCTGATGAGGAACGCGCAGAAATGGCAAAGGCGCCTTTCTCGCTTGAGAAATACTGCAAGGCACTCGACATGGAAGATGTTTACGGCGAAGCAAGATATTCAACCATGGAGCGCGGGTCCATTCGTCCAACTTTGGATGTCAACGGCATCTGGGGTGGATATATAGGCGAGGGAGCAAAGACGGTGATTGCATCGAAGGCCTATGCGAAAATCTCCATGCGCCTCGTTCCAGACCAAGATCCAAATGAAATCACGAAACTTTTCATGGATCATTTTACAGCCATTGCACCAAAAGGTGTTCGCGTAAAAGTAACACCTCATCACGGTGGTGAAGCAGCGGTAACTCCGATTGATTCGGTTGGCTACAAGGCCGCGGCATTGGCTTACGAACAAACCTTTGGCAAACGACCAATTCCGGTGCGCAGTGGAGGTAGTATTCCCATCGTTGCCATGTTTGAAAAAGTTCTCGGCTTAAAAACCATCTTGATGGGCTTTGGGTTAGATAGCGATGCCATTCATTCACCGAATGAGCACTTCGGATTGTTCAATTACTACAAAGGCATCGAAACGATTCCTTACTTCTATGCGCATTATACCGAACTGACCAAATGATACTGAAAACGTGGTTACGCGGTATCGCCTTGTGTGCACTCATCATCATGGGACTCTCCTCCTGTGCTACGTATGAAGATCTGGAATTTGAGCGAATGGATGGATTCAAACTCGAGAGCATCAAAGGACGGGAAATCAGCATGAACGTAGGCGTTGTAGTGACCAATCCCAATTGGTTTGCGATTAAATTATTGCCTAGTACCGTGAAGGTTTATCTCGAAGGACAATTGATTGGCGAAGTGCAACTCAACGAAAAAGTTAAGATACGCAGAAAGCAGGAAAACACACTATCTGTACCGTTAAATGCTACGTTGGAGGACGGTGCCATGTTCACCATGATCCGCTACAGCATGAAAGACACCGTGAGCATCCGCATGACAGGCGATGTCCGCGCAGGCGTATTGTTCTTGTCTAAGAAAATTGCCATCGATGAAAACCGCAAGATCTCGGGCAAAGAATTGAAGGGAATGATGGGGAATTGAGTGTTTTAATTACTAATTACAAGTTACTAATTACGAATTGAAAATTTGATGCCTTCGGCTGATAGACAATAGACACTTCTTCGCTCTTTGAGCTTCGAAGGACAAGGGACACTTCTTCGCTCTTTGAGCTTCGAAGGACAAGGGACAAATGACTTGATTCCTCTTCGAAATTGCCGCAGGCATCAAATTTTTCGGGATTTCAAGATATCAAGACGTTAAGATTTCAGGACTTTATGAGTAGGAATCGCTACCGCGAAGAACGAATCAAATAACTCGTAATTAGTAATTGGTAATCATTGTTGTCCGACTAAAACCAACTTTATGTTTTATCTAAACTGCACAGTGTACTTTTGGTCATTTTGAATTATGTTCAGGTTTTGTTCGCTCACCTCCGCTACGGAAAAGCCGCTGGAGCGGAATATCAAAAGCAAATTTTAGTGAACTTCTCTAGTATTGACCCCTGTGTTATAGCTTAGGAAGCATGTATAAACCACCCCTTGCCCCTCCACGAGGGGATTTTTATTTTTTTTCTTGCTGAGTGTCCACTCACCAATCATTCATGATTCGTAATCATTGTTGTCCTACTAAACCCACCCTCATGTTATATCCAATCGGTATTACTCTGGTTTATGGGCCAAAGGTCTGAAATATCGAACTTTTTGAGGGATTTACAAGAGATTGTTGAAGTGTGAGGTTGAGTGTGAGAGCGAAGAAAAACTAGAGTGGAGTGAACCGCTCTCGCTTTTCACTCTCACTCTGTTTTAGTGGACCCCATCGGGGTCGAATGTTTGTAACCATAAGCCCTCCCGAAAAGCCAATGACCCCATCGGGGTCAAACAGTTAAAATACTAAATGATTAAATCCAGTAAAATAAAAACCACCCCCATGCTTTAAAACCACTTCTTAAAATCAATGATTTCAATGGTTTCAATTAGTGCAGTAAATTTTTATCGGACAACAGTGATTGGTAATTCGTAATTAATAACTCGTGGATTCGAGCACCTCAACCACCTAACTCGTAACTCGTAATTCTTAATTCGTAATTAATAACTTGTGGCTTCGAGACTGCTATCGCACCTCAGCCAACAAGGCATACTTCGAACTCAATCCAAATAAACCCGATGCACCCGTTTCGAAATGCTCGTCATCACTTCGTAAGGAATGGTATCCATAGCCGCAGCGAACTTGCCAATGGACTGTCGCTTGCCAATGATTTCAACCTTGTCTCCCTCTTTGGCATGTAGCTTAGTGACATCGACCATAATCATGTCCATACATACGCGTCCAACGGTAGGACAAAAGCTCTCATGGATGTAGACACCGCCTTTTCCGTTGCCAAGACTTCGTCGGAAGCCATCGGCATAACCTACTGGAATAACGGCAATGGACAGCGGCTCTGTGGCAATGAAGGAACGGGAATACCCCACGCTCTCCCCTTTTTGAATGTGCTTGATTTGAGAAATTGCGCTGTACCAGCGAATGGCGGGTTGAAGTTTTTTCGCAAATGTGGTATTTCCAGTGATGCCGTACATACCAATGCCCAAGCGAACCATTTCGAATTGTGCTTCAGGGAAATTGGCCACCCCTTCTGAATTGAGAATATGACGGTCAAAATGGTAGTTCAAGTGCCGTGCAAGTTGCTCTGTGGCCTGATGAAAATGCTTGATTTGGTGCTCTGTGAATCGCTTGTCTCTGCGGTTATCGGAATCGGCAAGGTGGGAATACACAGATTTGACATGCACCTCCGGCTGGGCGTTGAGTAACTGACACAAGCGCTCTACCTCATTCAATTCAAAGCCAAGGCGCTTCATGCCTGTATCGATTTTGATATGGATGGGGTGATCGCCGCAACCTTGATCAATCAATGCGCGAATAAAGAGGTCCAACTGACGAAAAGAAAATACCGCAGGCTCCAAACAATACTGGATGCAGTCGTCAAAACCATCCTCTTCGGCATTCATCACCAAGATGGGAAGTGTAATGCCTTGCTTGCGCAATTCAACACCTTCGTCGGCATAGGCAACCCCGAGTGCATTTACACCTTGCTGCTCTAAAAATGCCGCCATCTTTTCAACGCCTGAACCATAGGATTGCGCCTTGACCATCGCGAGAATTTTCGTGTCTGGACGGAGAAGGGATTTATACTGCATCACGTTCTCACGAACTATACTCAAGTCGATCTCCACAAAAGTCTTGTGATTTTTCAAACGGAACTGCTTTGCCAATCGCTGCATGTCCGCTTGACGCGTCCCCTTTATGAGGATCAGCGCATTGGAGAAGGTCTCGTGAAAGGTCTCGTCCTTTTTCAAGACAACAAAATAATCAGGCGCGTAAGCTTGTATCGCCTGAGTGACCTCCTCTTTACGAAAGGCATTGTCGTCGTCTAAGCCAACAAGCACCACGCGTTGTCGGTCGCCCGCGATCCTCAACTGGTAGTCCAATGAATGCGTGAGGGCATCCAAATCTAGGTTGTAGGTATCGTTGATGATCGTATTTCCATTGATGCCATCGAACAGCTCCATACGCATTGCCAGTCTCGGGAGACTTGGAATCCGCTCTACTACATCGGGATAAGCGCTACTAAATGCTTTTGCAAAGGCCAAGGCTGTCAATGCATTTGTTGCTGACACTGAATCTGTCCAGGGCAACAGTGCCAACTCATTTTTAAAGCCATTGGCCGACAATGAATCGCCGTGAATGGATTTCTTGGTGCTGTCCTCCATGCGGATGCTTTCCGAAATGAAGGTATGCTTGCACGAGCCAAACAGTTTTATTTTCTCCTCAAAATGCGCTTCTACCGTTGTAAAATTTTCCTCATGCGCTCGGCCAAAAGACGTAAACACCCCATAGGTTGGTTGAATCATTTTTTCGAGCCGTTCCATTTCTCCCGTTTTCGAAATTCCCGCTTCGATCAGCGCCAAATCGCAATCGGCATGCAGTTCAAGCAAAGACAGAGCAACACCCAACTGAGAATTGTAACTTTTTGGACTTCGAATGATCCGCAACTCAGGACTCAGCAAGTGATAAATCCACTCCTTGACGGTCGTTTTTCCAGCACTTCCTGTGATGGCAATGATAGGATATGAAAAGCGGCTGCGGTGATATGCGGCCAAATCTTGCAAGGCCTCTAAAGTATTTTTTACCCGTACAAAATGGGCATGTGGATAGCTTGAAACATCTACAGTGTCTGAAACCACAAAAATCCGTACCCCTTTATCGTAGGCTACTTCTAGGAAGTCATGACCATCCCTAAATTCCCCTTTAAGTGCAAAAAAAGCAGTATTTGAGCCATCCACAAAACGACGACTATCGAATGAAATGCGGTCGATTACAGCAGAATGAGCACCCAGCAGAGATTCTCCCTGGAGCACTTCGCAAAACGTGGTATAGTTTATTTCTAATTTCAATGTGTCTGCTTATTGTAGCAGGCACGGCAAAGTGGTTGGTATTTTTCTACGGCTCCTACGAGCACTTGACCTGACTCATTCGCCGTGCGGTGCGAAAACTGAGCTAAGTTACCACAAGAAAGACAAATGGCATGCACTTTCGTGACATATTCAGCGATGCAAAGTAGTTTCGGCATAGGGCCAAAAGGCACTCCCATGTAATCCATATCCAATCCGGCAATCACTACGCGAACCCCTCTTTGCGCCAATTTGTTACAGACATCCACAAGTCCTTCATCAAAAAATTGTGCTTCATCGATGGCCACCACCATTTCATCCGTCACCATCGCAAGAATTTCGGATGAATTCTCGACAGGGACCGCGATCAAGCTTGATCCCTTGTGGCTAACCACATTTTCTTCATGGTAACGCTGATCAATCACTGGCTTGAAGAGCAACATTTTCTGGTTGGCAATGATTGCGCGATTAAGACGGCGAATCAACTCCTCTGTTTTCCCGGAAAACATGGATCCACAGATGACTTCAATCCACCCGTTATAACGTCCCTCTCCGGGAAATTGCTCTAAAAACATGACCTATTTTTCTAAATGTACATTTTCAACATCGCACCGAAGATAAGTTTCTGCCTACACAAGGGGGCAGTCGGAAAACTGTCGGTAACTTTACGCTTTAAAAGTCGTTATTTCGCGTCAATTTCAGCACATTCGCGTTAGCAACTTGATAGTAATGTTGAAAAATAGACACGATCAATAGAAGGAATATGGAAATGGAAATGGAAAAGCTTTTTACTGAAATGCGTGCCGCAGTGGAAAAAATGCATGCTGGCATATTGAACCGTGAAGAATTGGATCAACTTGTAGAAAACAGCAGAGAATTATACGAGCGTTGCGTAATCTTGCGCTACAAAGCATACGAAAAAGACATCTTTGGAGAGATTCCAGTAACTGTGCCCATGCCAGAGGTGAGCGCTCCAGAACCCCTTGTTGAAATTCCCCAAATGATGGACATTGAAAAAGATGCCATTGACCATTTGTCCGAAGACGAGGTAGATGACGTTTTGAATTTTGAGTCTGAAGTATTGTTCGAACCTGAAGAAACAACAGAATCCGAGCAAGGAGCGATCGAATTTTCATTGTTTGATGATATTATTGAACAAGCCGTTGAAGAAATCGCTAACGAAGAAGAAGCTGTTGAACATGTCTCCATCAGCTCAGTCACCACCGAAGAATTTGGCGTAAAAGAGGAGCATGTCATCATGGAACAGGTGAGCATTCAACCCACACAAGAAGGAAATGCGGCATTTGTGAAACGCTTTTCTCCAACCGACCCATCCTTGACTGCCCAATTGAATATGAATCGATTGGACACACTTGTTGGCTCATTTGGATTGAATGAGCGATTAAATTTTATCAATGGTCTTTTTGGAGGGTCAAGTGAAGCATTTTCAGATGCCATTAAGGAATTGGATGCGCAACATTCAAAGGATGAAGCACTGATTAAAGCATCGGCCTATGCAGCACAATACGCCTGGGACCTCGATGACGAAACCGTTGAAGAATTTGTGATCAAGTTAAAGCGTCGCCATGCATAGGTTGTTGGCCGTTCTCGTTTGTAGCATCGGATTTGGCAGCTTCGCGCAAATCGAAGAGGTGCGCCGCATCACACAAAGGCTATGTTCGCCTGAAATGCACGGACGAGGCTATGTAAACATGGGCGATTCCATTGCGGCAGCATTCATAGCGAATGAGTTCAAGACCTTGGGCATTCAGCCCTTAAAGGGAGGCTACTTCCAAGAATTCAAGCATACGGTGAATACCTTTCCAGGGGCGATGTCCTTGCGCTATTCACAAAAACGCTTGACTCCCGGCGTTCATTTCATGGTTGACCCTTCAAGTTCAGGAGTTGATGCCACCTTAAAGCCGAAAAAAGTTTCCCTAGAAACCATGCTCAACACGGATGAATTGGCACTTGAAATCCGACGAATCAATAAAGACAAAGAACTCAATTGCATTGCTCTGGATTTTACGAAAGCCAAAGGAGATACATTAAAAAAATTGGCCGGCCTGTCGAAAGAAATCGCACAATATCTTCCTGTCATCGAAATTACCAATCAAAAATTTACGTGGTCAGTATCGAGTGAACGCTTGCCCAACCCACT
>JBILBT010000321.1:0-3360 GCA_044353545.1 Crocinitomicaceae bacterium
TCACAAATGCCATGGCGTAAATTGTCCTTGTAATGAAAGGAATGGATTATGTTTCCTGAAGTATCTCGCAAAATGTAGGCTCCTTCAGTGCCTCCTTTGTCTGAATTGATTTCTTTTATCGCGACGTCATTGGATGCGTAGTCGATTTCTTTCCGCGACTCATTGAACTGCTGGATGTACTTTATTTTCTGCCCTTTAGGCGTGAAGGTCGCTAAGGAAAAGTCATTCTTATCGGGTCCCTGGGTGGAAATAATCTGTGAAAGGAGTTGGCTTGTTTCGCTCCATTCTTGTTGCGTGCTTGTTATGATTTCTCCATTTTTTTGACGCACATGATGTTTTGCAAGCACACCATTTTCATAATATTCCATGTAACGAGAAGTGGCATCTGGCCGGTTATCTAAAATGGATTGAACTTGTCCGTTGGAAAACCATTTCTTCTTTAATCCACGAATGTCGCTATTTTGAATCCATTCGGTTTCTTCGATCAGTCCGCCAGTGTCAGTCCATTTGCGATAGATCCCAGTGCCCATGGCGTCGAGCAGTTTTTCCTGAGTCTTCACTTTTTGTTCATTCCAGTAGGTTTCACTTGGCACAAATACATGGTTCGACTTTGGGTCATATACTTTTTCGTGTTTTTTATCGCCGTTGGGATAGAAGGCTTGCCAGGTACTTACGGGCAAATTTTCTTCATAATGTTCTATTTCTGAGAGTTCTCCTGTGTAATAAAATTTTTTCCATTGAAGGTCTTTTCTTCCTTCGCTGTAAAAACCTTTTGTCATCACCTTGCCATTGTCAAAATACTGGAAATATGGCCCATCCATGGCGTAATCGTAATAGTTCGAACTGAATTCCATCCGGTAGATTTTACGCTCACTGACATTTCCATTTTCATAGAAAGTCAATGACTCACCAAACTCTGTCATCAAATAGGTGTAGCCGTCGTCATCGATGGTATGAGGTGGATGATCTTTATATGCTGAAGGATCTATATCATCCAGTTTTGCCCAGCAATAGTTGCGTTGAAAACGGAGATTTCCATTTGGATAATATTCCCTGTAGAAAGCGCAACGTCTTTTTTTCTTGTTTAGATAAAAGATGTAATGGGTTTGAAGTTTACCTGCTTCGGTGTATGTCTTTTGGTATCCAATTACAGAGTCACTAGGCATTTGCGTAATTCTAAACTCAGATCGTAGCGGACCATCGTAGTAATAGAGAACTTCTTCTTTCATTCGACCAACCACAAAAACGCGTCGTTCGTAGATTTTTCCTTTTTGATCCACTTGCTGACAAACGCCTTCCATGGGTGTGCCTGAATAATCCGAATAAAAGGTGGAAAAGAGGTAGTGCCCACCTTTTTTGTTGTAGTAAGAAAAGGTGCAATTTTCTTGTGCTTTTACGCCACTTATGACCAGCACAAACAATACGAATAGTTGGATTTTCATGGCGGCTAATACACGCGAAATAGAGTTTCGTTCACCACAAAATTAACGCTTCCTCTTTTTTGATTTGACCTTTTTCTTATCCCAGTCGAACATCGACTTTTGGTAGGGAAAAACATCTGCCAATTCACCTGAATAGTAGAACTCAAAGGCCACAGAGCCAAAAGTATAATTCGTTTCATGGATTTTAAAATCTGATCCACCTACAGCAGGATTTTTCTTTGGTTTCGAGCGTTGATAACCAAGGTTGAACAGTGAAGCTAAAATCTCGGGACGTTCATCAATAGGGTAACCGGCACGTTCCCATTGCATTTTCATTTGCTTCAAAAATAAGGCAGTGTAAAGGTAAGAGTAATAGTGGTCCTTGAACTGCACCAAGCGTTGAAGGCGAACGCTCATGGTATCGTTGATGTTGTTTCTGTATGAGCGAATGGAATCGTAATCGAGTAGATGCGCATATTCTTTTCCAAGGTAATAGGCACACGTTGAATCCTTTAGATAATTTTCAATCTTTTGGGCTGTACTTTCTTTGATTCCTGTAACACCATAAGACAAGTGATTTTCGAGAACAAGAACTTTCAAAGGACCAATGTAATTTTTGTAAGATTCTCGGTTTGAGTTGAACAGGCGAATTTGCTCACCGACCAGACATGAGACAATTAATCTGGACTCAACACCTGTAACTCTTGCTGCCGAATCGATGTATTTCTTGTCCTTTTGGACTGCAATTTTAAAATCTTGCCACTCGGCAATGTTCATCCATTCAAACACACTCAATCCAGTAGTTTTTGGGTGTTTGTTGTGTTTGGAACGCATATCTGCCAATGCCGTGCGGTATTTTTTATTTTTTCGCAAACGCAAATCAACAGCATCCAACATTTTTAATGCAATGCGTTCATCGTTCGTTTTCAGCAAAGTGCTTAAAATGTATTCTGCATTTTTTGGATGAAATTGATTCAATACCATGATGCGATTGAGCGCTTCATAGCGGTGTTGCTGCATCGAAACACTATCCACCCGAAACGACTGGTTGTATTTGTTGTGCATGTTCTGGAAGTAACGATTGTTCTCATCAATCATCCCTTCGTTGTTTGTCCACTTAAATTTTACAGCAAGGTAAGTTGCCGTGAGGAAGAATCCGTAAATGGCAAAAGCATAAAGGAAAACGGTGTACGGAATTTTAATCCATTTGCTTTTCAGGAATTTCAGCATATTTTTAAGTAGTAAATTTAGCGGTGTAAAAGTACTAAAGAATTCCTCAAATCCACGACATTAAGCGTTTGATCCAATTCAAACGGGAAGCCGTATGTGGAGAATATTTTAAGGATGG
Organism: Crocinitomicaceae bacterium; assembly: GCA_044353545.1. Classification (GTDB taxonomy): domain Bacteria; phylum Bacteroidota; class Bacteroidia; order Flavobacteriales_D; family Crocinitomicaceae; genus M0103. The sequence goes on from JBILBT010000321.1 coordinate 2,770, forward strand.
TTCGAAGAAATTACCTTTGTGGAGTATGCTCTTTTCGTGGGAAAAAGCACGGAATCCGGCAATGCCATGATAGTTGCCCATACCACTGTCACCGACGCCACCAAAAGGCAGGTATTGGTTGGCGATGTGCATGATGGCATCATTGACCGAGCCTCCTCCAAAAGAAATGGAAGAGAGTATCTTGTTTTGTTCATCACGATTGTCTGAAAACACATATAAAGACAAGGGTTTTGGTCGTTGTTTCACCTGTTGAATAGCCTCTTCAAGACTTGTAAATGAAATGATTGGGAGTATCGGACCGAAGATTTCATCTTTCATGATGGGGTGATCAAAAGTGATGTTTGTCAGGATCGTTGGGGCAATATGTCTTTTTTCTCGATCCATTTGACCGCCATAGAAAATCTCTTGGTCTGCTAAGTGTTGAGCAACTCGTTCAAAGTTTCTATCATTGACCATTTGAACATAATTTGCATTCTCAACCGCAAATTTTGATCGTTCAATTTCCGCAATGAATTTTTGTAAAAAAATGGATTCAATCGATTTTTCAATCAACAAGTAGTCTGGAGCAATGCACGTTTGTCCGGCATTTAA
>JBILBT010000322.1:0-3356 GCA_044353545.1 Crocinitomicaceae bacterium
TTGTTCCATTTTCGAATCCTGAAGATTTCCCGTTCCAAATCCAAGCACGGACAAAAATATCCCTTGTTCCCGTTTTTCTTCGATGAGTCGAACCAGATCACCATCGCTGGAAACCCCAACATTGAACTCACCCTCCGTTGCCAAGATGATGCGGTTATTGCCGTTTTCAAGAAATTGCGTTTTTGCGATCATATATGCGAGTTCAATTCCTTCGCCTCCTGCTGTTGATCCGCCTGACGATAACTCTTCGATGACGGCTTTGATTTTGTCTTTCCTCATTCCACTCGTTGGGGGCAATACCATTCCTGCTGCACCAGCATAGACCACAATCGAAACCTTGTCTTCTTCGCGCAGTTGGTCGACGAGCATATACAATCCTTTTTTGAGGAGGGGGAGTTTGTCCTCTGAACTCATTGAACCTGATACGTCAATCAGGAAAACCAAATTGTTTGGTGCTGTTTTCGAGGCCTCAATGGTTTGCGATTGCATGCCGATTTTCACCAATTGATGTGCTGGATTCCATGGACAATCGGTGTATTCGGTATGCACAGCAAAAGGACTACCATCCGTTGGCATTGGGTATTGATAGGGGAAGTAGTTGACCATTTCTTCAATGCGCACGGCATCAATTGGAGGCAAGCTGCCATCTTCCAAAAAACGACGCACATTGCTGTATGACGCGCGATCGACATCGATACTAAAGGTGGATAAGGGATCTGTTGCTACTGCAGTAAATGTGTTTTCAGTGATTTTGGTGTAGGATTCAGGGCTATGGTATGCTTTAACTCGCGCTCTTGAACCTCGAACCTGCATCGATGCTACTTGAACTCCAGGCAATCGTTGAATGGCCATCGAGGTCACGCGAATTTCTTCCAATTCCTTCGCTGCCGCTTCAAGTTTCACATCTTGGAAAGTGATTTTCTCCGGTTGAACCGAAACAGAAAACACCGCTGATTTGAATTCAATTCCTTCAAAAAAAAGGGAATAGGTTCCAGGTTGAATGCCTTTGAAAACATAAACACCATCATAATCGGAAAAAACACCCGTATAAAATGTACTGTCTGGATTCAATAATTTCACTTTAACAAAAGGCAATGGCTCGTTTGTTTGCGCGTCTGTGATGGTTCCTTTGATCCACCCAACATTTTGACCTAAAACAAGGGCACTTGATAATAATAGAAAAAGTGTAAATAGTGTTTTCATGCAGTTCGGTTTGCGAAAGGGATGCTTAGGATTGTGAGATTCCATAAATCCAATTGAAATTAAGAATTAAAGATGAAGAATTAAGAATTGAGAATGAAGGTGGGGGGTACAAGTTATGAGTTACGAGTTATGAGCTTTGGTGGCTCCACCGCGATGGACACGTGAGACACTCAAAGCCACGATTTTTGGAGAACAATCAAGTCCTAATCTCTTGAAATCTTAGTGTCTTAATATCCAAAAGTCTTTTGGTCGTGATCCATGAAGAATGAAGGGATTCATTTTTATTGCCTCGGGTTTCAAGCTAGGGTACAGAAATCAGAGTGAGAAGGAGAATCAGAGCGGAGGGAAATTGCTTCGAGCTAGAATTTTTAGGGTAAAAAAAGAGGGGTAAGCTACTCACATCGCACCGCTCAACCTCTTACCTTTGCTACGTTCCCGTCCTGGAGGATTTAGAGGGAGCTGGTCGTACAAGACTTACCCCGCCTCAAAGTTAAACAGATTCTTCGGTTTATCGTAATGTCCTTGATATTTTGTTGAAAGTCATAAAAAAAGACGGCCTAAACCGTCTTTCATTTATGTTGTTAGATTTTTTATAAGTGTAAAAATGACTTTTTTGCCAAAAGCTCATCCTCTGATTCCCGGTAGTCTGGATCATCGACGCAACAGTCAACTGGACAAACCGCTGCACACTGTGGCTCATCGTGAAATCCGACACACTCGGTACATTTATCGTGGGTGATGTAATACACATCCATGTTTACAGGTTCGAAAGCATTGTCAGCAATCACATCGTTACCATCCAGCGTGGAAATCATTCCCTTCAAAGTTGTCCCGTCAGAATAACGCCATTCTGCACCTCCCTCATAGATAGCATGGTTCGGACATTCCGGCTCACATGCACCGCAGTTGATGCACTCATCTGTTATCATTATTGCCATTGCTCAAATTTTGTTTTGCAAATATAGCAACGCATCAGCAATAGTTTTGTTCAAAAGGAACAAATTTTAAAGGGAATCGAATCCCTTACCTGCTGAATGAAGTACCTTTGCACCATGAACCGCGAAGAATTGATATTGGCTTTTTCCCGTCTTGGTAAGTTGATGGAGTCTCTGTCTCACACCGATGAATGGCCAGGATACACATTAGGAGTCACTGAAGAGGAGTGGGGAACCTTGAAGACGGTGATGAACCGCCAGTTTTTTTACAATGGATGGTTCACCAAAGAAAGTGTAGCACAATCACTTGCCGCATTGGGAAAGCAACTCACGGAAGCACATTTAGCATCTTGGCTTCATGACTACACCTTCGTTCAATCGCCAAAGAGGGTTGCCATCATTATGGCTGGAAACATTCCATTGGTAGGATTTCATGATTTCTTGTGTGTTTTGCTCTCTGGAAATACGGCAGTTTGCAAATTGAGTTCAGATGACAAGACCTTGCTTCCCGCATTGGCTGTTCCGTTGATTGCCTTTTTGCCAGCATTAAAAGATCGAATTGAATTTACCGTTGGACCTGTAAAAAATATAGACGCCGTCATTGCGACGGGAAGTGATAATTCTTCGTTGTATTTTGAACAGTATTTCGGGAAATATCCGCACATTTTCCGTAAAAACAGAACATCAGTGGCTGTGCTTACTGGTGAAGAAACGCAGGAGGAATTGAAGGGCTTGGGGAACGATATTTTTGATCATTACGGCTTGGGATGTCGCAATGTTTCTCAATTGTTGATTCCAAAAGAGTATTCGTTGTCGATTTTTTTTGAAGGAATTTTCTCTTTCTCTGAGGTCGTTTTGAATAAGAAATACGGAAACAACTACGACTACCACAAGGCCATCTTTTTAATGAATCAGGATCAGTTGTTCGACAATAACTTTGTTCTACTTCGGGAGGCCTCAGAATTGTTCTCACCACTTGCTATGGTTCACTTTCAACGCTATGAGAATCAAAAAGAAGTTGACCATTTTTTAACGTCAAATACAGAGTCCATTCAAGTGGTTGTAGGTAAATCCTTTACCCCTTTTGGTTCTGCGCAATGTCCTATGTTGAGTGATTATGCTGATGGGGTAGATACCATGGAGTTTTTAAATCAACTGTAACTATTTCTGTGCTTCACTTGTTTGAAGTGCATGAGAAAATTACTACCTGCTGTTTTG
>JBILBT010000323.1:0-3350 GCA_044353545.1 Crocinitomicaceae bacterium
AAAATAGTCGCATAAAACCCGAATTTATGAAATACAAGTATTCTGGAATTTTATCTTGTTCTTCTAAAATTGAATTTCTTGTCGAATTTATAGGTATAAAAAACTTACTAATATATTCGTTGTCTTCAATATTAGGTTTGCCCGTTTTTGAAATTTCCGCTAATAATTTATCAAAATATTTGCTTGTCATCTTGTTGTTAGTGTGGTCTGTTATGGTTGCCGATAACTATTAGCGTTTTATTCGCCGTTAACCCAAATCTAGTGAATAAATGGCGAATAAAACCAAGTTGAAGGAAGCTAACTATGGGAATACTAAAGTTTTGTGTTATTTATTCGAAGTTTTTCTTTGCTTTTTTTTGATTTTTTCATGAGCAAAAGTTGCATAAATAGCTATTGTTTCACGTTTAAAAGATGATATTAGTTGATTAAAAGACATGGCAAGCCCATTGCGGATTTCACTTCGTCTGAGGAAAACATATTACATCAAAGAACTGATTGACTTTCAATGATTAAGTCGGAGCACTCATTTGTCTATTTACAGGAGTCATTATCCCTTTTTTACATTTTGAGCAGCAGAATGGATCTTTTTTAAATAATTGACGATATACCTCCATTGCGTTTAGTCCAACTTATATATAACCCCCATTTTTTGAGGCTTATCTCTCAAATGGGGCGGATAACCCTCATAAATTGAGGGTTATTAAAAATAAACTTTATTTTAACTTCTTTTGCTTTTTCTCTCCAATCTGCTTGAAATTTTCAGAAGATATAATCGATTTTCCCGTTTTATTCTCCAACTCCTTACGTGCATTTCCTGCAACATCACCTCCTTGTTTGGCTACCTTTTTGTTTTCTGTAAAACCCTTCGGATTCTGTGTTTTTACTATCGCAGTTGTTGATGCTTCGCCTAGCATTGAGAAAATCAGTTCTAAATCCGTCATATGATCCCGAAGATTTTCTGCCTTTAAATTCTTTACTTCTTTGTACTCAGAAGGCGTTAAACCAAAGGTTGCTTTTGAAATTTGTGCTGTAAGAATTGCATATTCTTTCTGCTCTTTGATTCCTCGTTCAGACCATTCCTCTGTTAATTCTTCACGAATCGCAATACTGCGCATTCTCTTTTCAACCCATTCATCGGAATAACCTTTCAACTTGTATATTTCTCTAGTACGTTGAATTGCTAATTCTGGATTTTCGATTTCTTCTAATCTTTCTGAGCCAACTTGTGCAAGCCAAAGTTTGAATGGTTCAGCTTTTGGAGAAGGAATTGATTGAATTATCCTGAGTAAACCCTTTGTATCAGCCGCTTGTATCTTTCTTTTTCTGCCATCACCTGCCACCATTTCAACTAGGGGACAAATTGTCCCCCAGTTGTTATTTAGTTGCAAATCACGCTTTTTAATTTTTTTAATATAATCTTTGGCATCAACTGTTTCAGTTAATATAGATACAACATCTTGTACTGAGAAATACCATTTCTTCTCCGCTTCATTCCAAACAGAACGGATGTTTTTACTTTCAAATAATTTTATAGTATTCATTAGTTAAATATAAGGTTTAATTTAATTCCAAATCGTCAAAGGGACTTCGTATTTTTTGAATATTCTTCGTACTTACATGTGTGTAAATCTCTGTGGTCTTGCTGCTTTTGTGACCAAGTAAATCTTGAATGTATCTCAAGTCAGTACCACTTTCTAATAAATGTTTGGATCAATATCAAGGATTTGATGACTGCGTCAATTTGATCCCTACGGGAATTTAGGATTTGATGACTTAGGGAATTTAAAAAGTGAACGAATTTGCGATGAATTGATATTTAAGGAATCTCTAGAAGTTGAACCCTCTAGGTTTATCATCCGTTCAAAAAATTAATGTGAAGGCGAGATATGACTGGTTGATCGTGTAATAGTCTAAAAGTGCTCTTTTTAAAATCGGATCGGCTTTCATTCGTTCAAAGAGATCTAGTTTTACATCTTGCAGGTATGCATGAAGTGTTGTAATATTTTCACGGTAACGAAAACAAGATTCATTTTTTTGAAATCCAAAAGAATCCCAAACGAGCGAAGTGTCTTTGTCTAAATCTGCAAAAATTGCTTCATAACAAAAGGCTTCAAGCAAAGTATAATCATTTTTCCATTCTGCTTCTTTAATTCCATTAAGGCCAATACAAACATGTGCTTGAATGCTGGTGTCAGGGAATACTTTGTCGCAATAGAAGAATTTGGATGCTACTTCCATCAGTTCGTCCACAGAATACGAATTGTGAGTTTTGAACGACTTTCCTCTTATTGGCTGTAGTGTTTCATCGATATATCTTTTTAGATTTTTATCCTTGATCAATTCATTTAAATACCTCTTTCTGAGTTCCAACGTGTTTGGGTACAATTCGAATAGTTTATTTCTTTTTTGTGCATTATCAATTGAATGAATGGTGGGAACGTTGATTAGTAAATATTCGAAGCGTCTTGAGTAACCTAAAATTTCAATTGATTCTGATATAGAAGGCATTGCGGTAGCTTTTATTTCGTTGCCTTCAGAATAAGTATTAATATCGATAGAGACATTTTCGAGCACGAACGCTTTGCTTGAATGACATGAAGTTGAAATAAGCAGGAGAAAACCGATTACGGTAAAATAAAATACTCTTGTAAAGTGATTCATTAACTTTTTGTTTCTAGTGAGCGAAGGCACCTACCGAAAGTAGTATTTTATTCTAGGTCACGAATCGATAAAATGTTAATTTTTTTACAAGATTCTATTGGAAGTTAGTGGCAAATTCAGTCATAAGAAAGATGGAGATACAATCATTTTTATATGGTTTTTGTTCAACACCGATAGGGTCGTTGATTTTCATTGAATTGCTGGAGTTACAAACGTATGACCCCCACCGCAGCGGACAAGTCGATGGGGTCGAAAATGTGGTGTGAGTCCCGAAGAGTCGGGATTAGCGCGATAGCACCCGAAGCTAAAATCCCACAACTCGTAATTAGTAATTCGTCATTAGCAATTAGTAACTTCTTCGAAGTCTTTTATCATCTCTGGTGCCTTCGAGTTTTCCTGCGGACCTCAGTCACCGAAGCTTGATCGAGTCTTTTGTCTTTTGTCTTACAGCGCAGCGGGTCTTAGCATCTTAATATCTTAACATCTAGTCAAAAAAAAAGCCGCTTCTCAGCAGCTTTTTTTTCATCTCATTTATGCTTAATGCGCTGCAAGGTAATCAGCAACGCCATCAAAGCTTGCTTTCATTCCTTCGTCACCTTTTTGCCAGTTTGCTGGACAAACTTCTCCGTTCTCTTCGAAAAACTGAAGTGCATCTACCATGCGGAGTGCTTCGTCCACGTTGCGTCCCA
>JBILBT010000087.1:0-10680 GCA_044353545.1 Crocinitomicaceae bacterium
GAATTTAAGGGTCATTAATTTATACACTAGTCGACTATGAAAATTGGAGTCTTAGGAGCAGGTACGATGGGAGCAGGAATTGCTCAAGTTGCTGCACAAAACGGTCATGATGTAGTTTTGGTTGATGTAAACCAAACAGTGCTCGATACGGCGAAAAATGGCCACATCAAAATGATCAATCGATTAGGAGAGAAAGGGAGTATAACTCAAGCCGAATGTGATCAAATACTTGGTTCACTTTATTACTCCACTTCCATGGAGGATTTGAAGGATTGCGAATTGATGATTGAGGCAATCATCGAAGATTTGGCAGTTAAGCACAGTGTTTTTTCGCAGATTGAGAATATTGTTAGCAGTTCATGTATTTTGGCAAGCAACACGTCATCACTTTCCATTGCATCTATTGGCTCAGCCCTAAAGAAAGCAGACCGTATGATTGGGATTCATTTCTTTAATCCCGCACCTTTGATGCCTTTGGTGGAAATCATTCCTGCTGTTCAGACATCCCCTGACACTGTTGAGATCGTTACCAATTTAATTTCCTCATGGAAAAAAACTGCTGTAGTCTGCAAAGACACCCCTGGATTTATAGTAAACCGTGTGGCTCGTCCATTCTATGGGGAAGCATTGCGCATTTATGAAGAAGGGATTGCAGATTTTGCTACAATCGATTGGGCAATGACGTCGATAGGCGGATTTAAAATGGGTCCATTCACCTTGATGGATTACATTGGTAATGATATCAATTATGCGGTAACTGATTCCGTTTTTCAGTCTTTCTATTTCGACCCAAGATTTAAGCCTTCATTCACTCAAAAGCGCCATAAGGAAGCTGGATATTTCGGGCGAAAAACAGGTCGAGGATATTATGACTATTCTGAGGGAGCGGTATTGCCATCACCCAATGAAGATCAGGAATTGGGGAAATACATCTTTGAACGGATCCTTGTCATGTTGATCAATGAGGCTGTTGATGCCGTATTTATGAATGTAACGAATGCTGAAGGGGTTGATTTGGCAATGACCAAAGGCGTCAATTATCCCAAAGGGCTATTGAGATGGGCCGATGAAATTGGTTTAGATGAAGTCCTTTTAAAAATCGAAGATTTATTCTCCGAATATGGCGAAGATCGCTACAGACCCAATCCACTTCTTCGTAAAATGGCAAGAGCTAACCAAAAGTTTCATGCATAAAAAAGTCCGCAAAGCGCACCAAAGGTCTGAAATATCGAACTTTTTGAGGGAGGATTTTAATAGAATTATTGAATGTGAGTATACATGAAGTAATCCCAGATTAGAGCGAGAAGGAGAGTGACCCTTAGTACCTCAGGGCAAGGAGCGAAGCAAAACAGAGTCGAGTTTCAGCGCTCTCGCACTTCACTCTCACTCTGTTTTAGTGGACTTCCATGGTTTTACAACCTTATAAGTATCTAAATTTCTTTCCAGGATAAACGGCTGCATCACCCAATTCTTCTTCAATGCGCAAGAGTTGGTTGTATTTCGCCATGCGGTCACTGCGCGAAGCAGAACCTGTTTTTATTTGTCCACAATTCATTGCCACGGCAAGATCTGCGATGGTGCTATCTTCTGTTTCTCCACTGCGGTGACTCATGACTGATGTAAATCCATTTCGCGTTGCCATCTGCACGGCCTCAATGGTTTCAGTCAAGGAACCAATTTGGTTTACTTTGACAAGAATAGAATTCGCAATTCCCTCATCGATACCTCGTGCTAAACGTTTTGTATTGGTCACAAACAAATCATCGCCAACCAATTGCACCTTAGATCCAAGTTGATCTGTAATTTGCTTCCATCCCGACCAATCGTCTTCAGCTAAACCGTCTTCAATAGATACAATGGGGTATTTCTTACACCAATCTGCCCAGAATCCAACCATCTCTGAAGAAGTCATTTGTTCTCCAGTTGAATGGAATACATACTTGCCCGTTTCGGTATTGTAGAATTCTGACGATGCTGCATCCAGTGCAATATGCATGTCCTCTCCTGGAGTAAATCCTGCTTTTTCTACAGCTTCGATCACTACTTGAATGGCCTCTTCATTCGAACCTAAGTTTGGCGCAAAACCACCTTCATCACCAACATTGGTTGACATGCCGCGTGATTTCAATACTCCTTTCAGTTCGTGAAAAACTTCAGTGCCCCAACGTAAGCCCTCAGAAAAAGAAGATGCGCCAAAAGGCATAACCATAAATTCCTGAATATCAATAAGATTGTCTGCATGAGAACCTCCATTGAGGATATTCATCATCGGAACTGGCATCGTTACAGCACCAACTCCACCAATGTAGCGGTACAAACTCAACCCAGATTCCTGCGCTGCAGCTTTCGCCACGGCCAAAGATGTTCCGAGAATTGCATTTGCACCAAGGTGAGATTTATTCTCAGTACCATCCAATCGCAACATGACTGTATCGATACCCTTTTGGTCGAAAATATCCATTCCGTGAAGTGCTTCATTGATCAATGTATTGACATTATTAACCGCTTTAAGCACACCTTTTCCAAGATACTTCGATTTGTCTCCGTCACGCAGTTCGACTGCTTCATGCACACCTGTTGATGCACCTGAAGGAACCGCTGCGCGTCCAACAACTCCATTTGCTGTTACGACATCCACCTCAACTGTTGGATTCCCTCTAGAATCCAAAATTTGGCGGCCAGTAACTTTTACGATATAACTCATGATTTCGTTTGTTTCATATTGTCAATAAACTGATCAAACAGGTAACGAGAATCGTGTGGTCCTGCTGAAGCCTCTGGGTGATACTGCACCGAAAAAACTGGTCTATCAAGCAATTCGATCCCGGCAATGGTATCATCATTCAAGTGACGGTGGGTAACGCGTACAGCAGGGTTGGCAGTCACGCTGTCCTTAGAGATCACGAATCCGTGATTTTGGGAGGTGATTTCACCTTTCCCCGTTTTCAAATTTAATATAGGGTGATTGATACCACGGTGGCCATTAAACATTTTCTCCGTTTTCAATCCTTGACTTAAACCTAAAATTTGATGCCCTAAACAAATACCAAATACCGGTTTTCCTGAATCGACTAATGACTTTACAAGTTCAATTGACGATGGCATTGCCGAGGGGTCACCTGGTCCATTTGAAAGCATGTAACCGTCAGGATTGAACGAATCCATATCTGCTTTTGACGAATTCAATGGAAACACGCGCACATGGCATCCACGTTCAACCAAACAGCGAACGATATTTTTCTTTACGCCAAAATCGATTAAAGACACTTTAAACGCTGGGGCTTCGGGCGCGACATCATAAGCCACCGTTGTAGCTACTTTAGATGAAAGCTCAAGTCCGTCCATTGAAGGTGTCTCTTTAAGCATTGCTTTCAATTGGTCAATATCAAGAATTTCTGAGGAGATTATGGCGTTCATTGCACCTTGACTACGGATATGTCTTACCAGTGATCGTGTATCAATATCGGAGATTCCTACAGTACCATTTTTAACCATGAGTTCCTCCAAAGAACCTTCAGCGGATGACCGAGAAAATCCTTCAGAAAACTTTTTCGTTACGAGACCAGAAATTTTCATCCCATCAGATTCAATTTCCTCCGCATGCACGCCATAGTTGCCGATATGTGCGGTTGTCATTATTAACAATTGCCCAAAATACGAAGGGTCTGTAAAGACTTCCTGATATCCTGTCATGCCAGTATTGAATGCGATTTCGCCGGATGTAGTTCCCGTATGGCCTATTGCGACACCTTTATATACGGTGCCATCTGCCAAAACGAGGACCGCTGGTTTTTTTTCCTCCATGGATTATTTTTGGCAAAGTTAGGGTTTCGTTTTGTATGTATAATCAATGTTAATAAAAAAGGGGAGCAAAAAGCTCCCCTTCCTATCTTGTATAAGAAATCTTATTTTTCTTCAGTTGCTTCATCTGTTGATGTCGCATCAGCTTCAGGTTCATCAGAAGAAGTTTCTTCAGCAGCAGGAGCATCTTCTGTTGCTGGAGTTTCCTCAAAAACTGGAGTCTCTTCAACCACTTCAGCTTCAACAACCGCTGTCTCTTCAACAATCTCCGCTTCAGCAACAACTTCAGCCTCAACAGCAGGAGTCGATTCGTCAGCAGCAGTTTCAACCGCTTCAACGGCCGTTGCATCACTGTCTTCTTTTTTACCACCACGACGTGAACGACGTGTAGTTTTCTTCGCTTTCTCGTTTGTATAGATTTCATTAAAATCTACCAATTCGATCATACACATTTCAGCATTGTCACCCAAGCGGTAACCCGTGCGGATGATGCGTGTGTATCCACCTTGGCGTTCTGCGATACGTGGAGCTACTTCTCTAAATAGTTCAGTAACCGCTTCTTTACTTTGAAGGTAGCTAAATACTGTTCTTCTCGAGTGCGTAGAGTCTGTTTTACTTTTCGTCATCAGTGGCTCAACATATCCTCTTAGCGCTTTTGCTTTAGCTAATGTAGTGTTGATGCGTTTATGCTGAATGAGCGAACAAGCCATGTTAGATAGCATCGCTTTTCTGTGCGCTGACTTTCTACCTAAATGATTTAGTTTTTTACCGTGTCTCATTTAAAAATTTTAATCGATGGTTAATCTTTGTCCAGTTTGTATTTCGCAACGTTCATTCCGAAAGAAAGACCCTTATTGTCTACAAGGTCTTCGAGTTCAGTAAGTGATTTCTTACCGAAGTTACGGAACTTCAACAAGTCATTCTTATTGTATGAAACGAGGTCTCCTAGTGTTTCAACATCGGCTGCTTTAAGGCAGTTCAATGCGCGCACTGAAAGGTCCATATCAACAAGTTTCGTTTTAAGAAGTTGACGCATGTGCAATGAAGTCTCGTCGAATTCTTCTGTTTCAGCCTTCACTTCACTGTCAAGCGTAATGCGCTCATCAGAGAATAACATGAAGTGGTGAATCAAAATTTTCGCAGCTTCCTTCAAGGCATCTTTCGGAAGAATTGAACCGTCCGTGGTGATGTCAAAAACAAGTTTTTCGTAATCTGTCTTTTGTTCTACTCGGTAGTTCTCAATCGTGTATTTCACATTTTTAATTGGTGTGAAAATCGAGTCGATTGCAACTGTACCGAATGCTGCATTGACTTGTTTATTTTCATCAGCTGGAACATACCCACGACCTTTCACAATCGTCAATTCCATTTCAAGCTTCACAGATGGTTCCATATTACAGATCACCAACTCTGAGTTAAGCACTTGAAATCCTGATGTAAATTTACCCAGGTCTCCTGCAGTCAATTTATTTTGTCCTGTTACAGAAATTACAACAGTTTCATTATCAGTCCCTTCGATTTGTTGTTTGAAACGTACTTGTTTCAAGTTTAAGATAATCTCAGTTACATCTTCTACGACTCCTTTGATTGTTGTGAACTCATGGTCTGCACCTTCAATTTTAATTGATGAGATTGCAAATCCTTCGAGTGAAGACAACAAGATTCTTCTAAGGGAGTTACCAACGGTAATGCCGTAACCTGGTTCCAAGGGACGGAATTCAAATTGTCCATGACGTTCGTCGGACTGAATCATTATCACCTTGTCAGGCTTTTGGAAATCTAATATAGCCATGTCAGTTCTTTAAAAATTATTTAGAATACAATTCGACGATCAACTGTTCTCTGATGTTTTCAGGAATCATTTCACGCGATGGTGTGCTAAGTACTTTGCCTGACATATCAGAAGAATTCCAATCTAACCAGTCAAATTTCTTGCTATTTGAAGAAAGCGAAGTCGTAATTGCTTCCAAGCTTTTCGATTTTTCACGAACACCAACAACATCACCAATTTTCAATGAGTAAGAAGGGATATTTACCACCTCACCATTTACTGTAATGTGTTTGTGTGAAACCAACTGACGCGCAGCGCGACGTGTAGTAGCAACTCCTAAGCGGAACACAGTGTTGTCTAGTCGTGCTTCACACAACTGCAACAAGTTTTCACCTGTAATTCCTTTCATGCTTGAAGCACGATCAAAAAGATTCGAGAACTGACGCTCTAGAATCCCATAGGTATACTTTGCTTTTTGTTTTTCACCGAGTTGGATTGCATATTCTGATTGCTTTCCACCTCTTCTTTTTGACGGACCATGTTGTCCTGGGCCATACGCTCTTCGATCTAACGACTTGTCCGGGCCGAAGATTGGCTCACGGAAACGACGCGCGATTTTGGATTTTGGACCTCTATATCTTGCCATACTATAAATTTATGTTAGGGGGTCATGAATTAAGGCTTTCCTTCGATGACCAAATTCCCCAACTGTTAATAATTACTTATACTCGACGTCTTTTCGGTGGACGACAACCGTTGTGAGGAAGTGGTGTAACATCAATGATTTCGGTTACTTCAATTCCTGAGTTGTGCAAAGAACGGATAGCTGATTCGCGACCACCTCCTGGACCTTTAACAAACACTTTTACTTTACGTAATCCGAAGTCATGTGCTTCTTTTGCTGCATCTTCGGCTGATACCTGTGCAGCATAAGGGGTATTCTTTTTAGAGCCCCTGAAGCCCATCTTTCCCGCTGATGACCAAGAAATAACTTGACCAGCATTGTTCGTCAAAGAGATGATTACGTTGTTGAAGGTAGCTTGAATATGCGCTTCACCCATCGCGTCTACTTTGACATTCTTCTTCTTTTTCTGATTAGATTTTGCCATTATTTATTTTTATTAACTGCGAAAACGCTAATTATTTAGTTGCTTTTTTCTTGTTCGCAACTGTCTTTCTTCTACCTTTTCTCGTACGAGAATTGTTTTTAGTGCGTTGACCCCTCAATGGAAGACCTGATCTGTGACGAATTCCACGCTGACAACCGATATCCATCAATCGCTTGATGTTCAATTGGATTTCAGAACGTAACTGACCTTCGGTCTTTACTTCGTTCACTGAATTACGGATAGCCGCAAGCTGATCATCGTTCCATTCTTGAACTTTGACGCTTTCATCGATTCCGTTGTCTTTAAGGATTTTTTGAGCTCTACTTCTTCCGATTCCGAAGATGTATGTCAAACCAATCACACCTCTTTTGTTTTTTGGTAGATCTATACCTGCAATACGTGCCATACTTAATACTTATTACCCTTGTCTTTGTTTGAGTTTCGGATTTTTCTTGTTAATCACATAAACCCGTCCTTTTCTTTTCACGATCTTGCAATCTGCAGTTCGTTTTTTCACTGATGCTCTTACTTTCATCTCTTTACATTTTTACAGGATTCCTCCTATTTGTATCTAAAAGTTATTCTTCCTTTAGTTAAATCATATGGTGACATTTCAACTTTCACACGGTCGCCAGGTAAAATCTTGATGTAAAACATCCGCATCTTTCCCGAAATATGTGCCGTAATGACATGTCCATTTTCCAATTCTACTCGAAACATTGCATTCGAAAGTGCTTCGATGATTGTTCCGTCTTGTTCGATTGATGATTGCTTCGCCATGGTTAGAATCCTGATAATTCGTTATCTGTTCTTCTTCCCCTAACGCGAGTACCTTCCATTAACCCATCCATGTGACGGTTCAATAAGTAAGACTCGATTTGCTGCAATGTATCCAATACTACACCTACCATGATCAAGAGTGACGTACCACCGAAGAACATAGCAAATGCATCGTTCACTCCGGCCAGTTTTGCTAGTGAAGGCAATATGGCGATGGCTGCCAAGAATAAAGAACCTGGGAACGTAATACGCGATACCAAGGTATCGATGTAATCTGCCGTTTCTTCTCCTGGACGAACACCTGGAATAAATCCGCCGCTGCGTTTCAAATCATCCGCAATTTTCCGTGGATTGATCATAATCGCCGTATAGAAATACGTGAACACGATAATCAACAAGGCAAGCAACACATTGTACGTTATTCCATAAGGATCACCCAATGTACGCTCAATGAACGAGCTTCCTTTCGTAGGGTCACCTGCAAAAAGCATTACAGGGATTGTCATGATTGCTTGAGCAAAGATGATTGGCATTACACCACTTGCATTCACCTTAATCGGTAAATAGCTTCGAGCGCCTTGTTCATCAACAGCTCTTGCACCAACAACTCGTTTCGCTGTGTTGAGCGGAATTTTCCGCACTCCTTGAACGATTAGAATTGTTGCGAGCACTACAGCCATGAATAGAATGACTTCCAAAAGGATTTTCAATAAGTTTCCTTCAGCGTTTGCCTTTCCATATTCCGCGAGGAATGCTTCAGGAAGGCGTGCTAGGATTCCCACTGTAATCAACAATGAAATACCATTTCCGATACCTTTATCTGTAATTCGTTCTCCGAGCCATACTGCAAACATAGAACCTGCGATGAGGACTAAGATTGCGCGTGTCCACCAGAACGCATCGGCATCCATAGGCATTGCGGAAACACCTTCCCATACTTTACCTTGTACATACAGGGTAACGTAGCTTGGTGCTTGCAGTGCACAAATGATGATCGTTAGTACTCGCGTATAGTTATTGATACGCTTCCTACCCGATTCTCCTTCATTTTGCATTTTCTGAACGGCAGGTACTGCCATTCCGAGAAGTTGCATAATGATTGAAGCACTAATGTACGGCATGATCCCAAGGGCCATCACCGACACGTTAGAAAAACCACCTCCCGAAAAGAGAGACAGTAGATTTTCAATCATATTGCCTTCACCTGGATTTGAACGGGTCTTTTCCAAAACCGTATAATCAATACCAGGCAATACAATGAAAGAACCGATTCGATAAACAAGAATAAGTCCGAGAGTCAATAAGATTCTCTTTCTCAACTCCTCTACCTTCCAGATGTTTTTGATGTTCTGTATAAATCGCTTCATTTTAAAAAAATGTTGGCAAAGTTAATTAGATTTCTGAACAATTCCCGCCTTGACCTTCGATCATTGCTTTTGCGGAACCAGAAAACTTGTGTGCATGGATAGTAACCTTTGCTTTCAATTCGCCACGACCCAAGATTTTCACCAATTCATTGCGTGAAACTAGGCCATTGTCGCGAAGAACCTCTAGTGTAATATCCGTCAGATTTTTCTTTTCAACAAGTGATTGAATGATATCAAGGTTGATCCCTTTATATTCAACACGGTTGATATTTTTAAATCCAAACTTTGGAACACGACGTTGAAGTGGCATCTGACCACCTTCGAAACCAATCTTTTTACTGTAACCAGATCGTGATTTCGCTCCTTTGTGCCCGCGTGTAGAGGTTCCACCATGACCAGATCCCTGACCACGTGCGATCCTTTTATCGCTCTTAACAGAGCCTTCCGCAGGAGTTAAATTATGTAAGTTCATTTCAATTCGATTTTAACGTTTTACCCTACAACTTCTACGAGATGTTGTACTTTCTTCACCATTCCCAGGATCTGCGGAGTTGCCTCTTTCTCGATCACTTGATTCAATTTTCTGAATCCAAGCGCTTTGATCGTAGCTTTTTGCACAGCGGGACGTTTAATAGCGCTTCTTACTTGCTTGATTTTAATTATAGCCATCATTCACTCTATTAACCGTTAAACACCTTATCCAATGAAATACCTCGTTGTTTCGCAACGGCAACAGCATCTCTCATGCGAGAAAGTGCGTCGATGGTTGCTTTCACAACGTTGTGCGGGTTCGAAGAACCTTGAGACTTCGCGAGTACATTGTGTACACCAACGCTTTCAAGCACTGCGCGCATCGCACCTCCGGCGATTACACCTGTACCATCCGTTGCTGGCTTCAACAAAACCTCTGCACCACCGAACTTCCCTTTTTGAGTGTGAGGAACGGTTCCTTTAAGGATTGGAACTTTGATTAAGTTTTTCTTCGCGTCGTCGATTCCTTTCGTAATCGCTTCCGTCACTTCTTTTGCTTTACCGAGGCCATGACCAACGATTCCATGCTCATCTCCAACCACAACGATTGCAGAGAAGCTGAACCCACGTCCACCTTTCGTTACTTTTGTAACACGGTTTATGGCCACGAGTTTGTCTTTCAACTCTATATCCGAAGATTTTACTCTATTCACTTGTGCTGCCATTTCTTAAAATTTAAGTCCACCTTCTCGTGCTGAGTCGGCCAACGATTTAACTCTACCGTGGTACAAATATCCATTGCGATCAAACACAATGGTCTCGATTCCAGCTTTTAATGCTTTTTCAGCTACTTCTTTACCCACTACCGCAGCTTGGATGCTTTTGCTTCCACTTTCTGCAGCTTTGTTTTTGTAAGAACCAGCTGATGCTAGCGTTACTCCGTTCACATCATCGATCAACTGAGCGTAGATCTGTTTGTTACTGCGGAATACCGATAAGCGAGGCACTTTTGAAGTACCAGAAATTTTCTTTCTGATTCTTCGTTTAATTTTTGCTCTTCTGTTTAATTTACTGAATGCCATAACTATTAAGAATTATTTTTTACCTGCAGATTTACCAGCTTTTCTTCTGATATCTTCTCCTACGAAACGAATACCTTTTCCTTTGTACGGTTCAGGTTTACGAAGGGAACGAATTTTGGCAGCGACCTGGCCCAAGAGTTGTTTGTCGAACGATTCCAACTTCACAACAGGAGCCTTACCCTTAAGGGTTTCTGCAGATACCATAATTTCTTTTGGGAGTTCAATAATAATCGCGTGAGAGTAACCTAATGCTAACTCCAATTGCTGACCAACAGCAGTAGCACGGTAACCTACACCGA
>JBILBT010000088.1:0-10617 GCA_044353545.1 Crocinitomicaceae bacterium
ATCTTCCAATTGGCACATACAGTTGCACCATTACGGATGCCAATGGGTGTCAATCCACGTCAACAATTTCGCTAACCCAACCGCCAGTGTTGGCTGCACAAATTCAAGTTACCGATGTCTTGTGCTTTGGAAATTCAACAGGAAGTTGCAGTTCTGTTGTCACTGGAGGTGTAACACCTTATACCTATTCATGGAGCTCGGGAGGTAATGCTGCGAACGCGAACAATCTCCCTGCGGGAACTTATACAGTTACTGTTACAGATGCAAACAGCTGCACTACAACTGCTACTGCCATTGTAATTGAACCTGCTTCCGCACTCGCTATTGCGTTGAATGGTACAAACAATAGTTGTTTTGAAGGAACATCAGGGGCAATTGATGCAATTGTGACAGGTGGAACAACAGCCTACTCCTATTCATGGAGCAACGGTGCTGTTCTTGAAGACATTAATTCACTAGCATCGGGCAACTACCAATTGACCGTTACAGATGCAAATGGTTGTCTTGCAAATTCAGCGCTTCTCATTACCGAACCAACTCAAATTCAAGCCCAACTTATGGCGCTTCAAAATGTAAGCTGCTTTGGCGGATCGGATGGTTCCATTGCACTGAACACTTCTGGAGGAACACCGAACTACTCCTACTTATGGAGCAATAACCAAACAACAGAAGATATCTCTTCTTTGACAAATAGCACATATACACTGGCTATAACAGATCAAAACAACTGTACGGAGAACTTTACCTACACGATTACACAACCTCAAGTTCTTGCGGCAACAATTTCAGAAACTCAGCCGCTTTGTTTTGGCTATACTGATGGACAACTTATCGCCAATCCAACGGGTGGAACAATTCCATATTCTTATGTTTGGAGCAATGGTCCTACAACCGCAATTAATGGAAATATTCCAACGGGCAGCTATGTCTTAACAGTTACTGATGCCAACAGCTGCGTGTTTACGACGAATTACTTTTTGAACGAGCCTGCTCAATTGCAAGTTTCATTTCAAGTAAGCGATACTTTAGGATGTAATCCATTGATGGTTGATTTTGTCAATACTTCCCCAGAACAATTCTCATGTGTTTGGTCTACGGGAGACGGCTCCATTTTAAATGGGTGCAATACGTCATACACCTATCCGGAGGCGGGCTGTCAAGATGTAAGCCTGACCATCACATCGGCCATTGGTTGTACGAACAGTTTAACATCCAACGATCTCATTTGTGTACTGCAATCGCCTGTAGCTGGAATAGCAGCAGAACCAGCTCAACTTGACACTTCTAACCCAACAACATTCATTACGAACACCTCGAACGGAGCAGTTGCTTACTATTGGTATTTGAGTGATACCGGGATGGGGAGTTTTGATTTTCAACCTGGGTTCCACACCTTCCCAATGTACCAAGACGATGCTTACTCGGTTAGCTTGTTGGCAACGGCACAAAACGGTTGTACAGACACTGCCCTACTCATCATCCCATTTGACAACGACTTGATTTTGTATGTTCCAAACGCCTTTACGCCGGATGGCGACGATTACAATAATGTCTTCAAACCAGTACTTACTTCCATCGTGAAAGAATACCATTTGAGCATTTACAACCGCTGGGGAGAAATTCTATTTGAATCCTACGACCAAGCGGTTGGATGGGCTGGTTTTTATGGTGATATTCCTGTACAGGATGGCACATATATTTGGAAGCTGGTTGTTTCAACAGATGGTGCTGAGAAGTATGTCAAGCATGGACATGTGACCGTGTTGAGGTAATGGGATCTATGCAGATGCAGATTCGCATTCATTTTCTCGCATTATTATTCGAATAAATTAACCATTAAAATGGCGAACAAATCCGACTCAATACACATAGAAAAACCTCGGGTTAACGCACCGGGCTTGATAAAATACACCAAATAAGCCAACCCATGCGAATAGTGGATTTTTTTAATAGAGTGAATTTACAGACCAATTTATGGTGCAAATTCATCTAAGTATATGTTGTATCACTTCTAAATTGGAATCTGTTGGAGTTTTATAGAAAATCACTTCTTTACTGGAGGTCTGATCACCTCAAGTCGAGCATTGTATAAACCCAAAAATTCATTACCGCCGTAATTTCTTTTTTCGAACTGATAGTAGTATGCATTATTATCCACCAAGCACTTCACATAAATTTCTTCACCGATTTTAATTTTAAATTGATTCGAAGAATGTAAAGACGTCACCATCAATTCTCTAGGATTGGCATCCGCAATGATCAGATCATTGTTTACCTGTAACGACGCTATATTCGTCACCTTTGAAGTTGCAATGCTCGCTTCAACCATCGTTTTGAATTCCTTAAAATAAAGTTTCAATTCAGTCAAAGGAATTTTATCAATGAGCATTCGTCTTGCAAGAAACTCTTTATAATAATCCAAGTTCATTCCAGGAGGAATGATAAAAGCAGCCCATTGGTCATTTGGATTCTCTAGTTTTATTTTAATGATCTCAAGCTCTAGAAAGGTGCCTAGTTTTTTTAAGAGACTCAACATGTCTTCTTTACTCGTTCTAGGAATATTGCCCTCAACCTTTTTATAAGAAGAAACAATGAACTTAAAGACAGCATCTCTTGCAATCTTTTCCTTCATTATACCATGAAAAAAAGTTAGTGGCCACGACTGTTGACCAACAAAATCAGCATGCCCACCGCCAAATACCTTCACCAATAAATCTATATCTTCTTCTTTTTGACCATATCTTTTAGTGTTCAGCCAACTAAAATGATCAGGATCTGATCCTAATCGATTTCTCCAAATATCATATTTTGCAAGGTCATCTGAAGAAAACGGACTCGTCAGAGAATTTAAGTGAATACTTTTGTAATTATAAAATAAAAAACTGTACTCTCCTGATATAACAGCTCCAGGATAAAACAACTGATCGATAAAATTATCCAAAGTATAATTCGTCAACAATTCAAAATCAGAAGGATGCTTCTCATACGAGCGAATAACAAATGGTTTTTCTAAAAAATCCCTAGATGTAAATCCAATAATTTTTGATTTTCCATATCCTTCTACATTATAAAGAAAATCAGATTCAATTGTGTGGCTCTCCCCATCTTTGAGTTGTATGGAATTGGTGCGTAGTGCATTCGAAAATGCTACAGGGCTACTTTTAGTTTCTGTAGATTGAAAAGATTCTTTTGCACTCATAAAAAGCATTAAAAGCACAAAAGAAAAGAACACGGCAATTCGTGAATTGATATTTTTCATACGTGACTGATTATAAGATAAAGTTCAACATTGAAAATTAAATAGGACGTGGTGAACTGTTTACGGCTGGAATGATACGGCTTAATAAGTTGAAAGAATCATTTAATATAAAGCACTTGCTTTTACTAAAAGAAGCTGAATATTCGAAATAACTTGAGTTTTCCCTTAATTGCATTCTACAAAGCATTGATGTGTTAAGCATTATGCAGCATGTCCCATTTAAAACTTCACAAACGGCAATTGATCTATAATCTCTGCCTGCGTGATCCGAAGGTAATACATGCCATTTCCAAGCTGAGTAGCATCAATTTGCACTTCGACAACGGGATCACTAGATGACACTGTCAAATCATACACCACCCTTCCGCGCGTGTCAAAAACCTGTAAGATTGTTTTACCGGTTGAATTGTTGGCATTATCAAACACCACATTGATGCTTGAATTGGTTGGGTTTGGATACAATACTGTTGTACCATTGAATGGAATTTCATCACACGGGGTAAAGGCACGTCCTGGAGAACCACCAAGACATTCTGCAAACCATGATGTTCCTACATTTGGATTGATGTAATAGCCACTGTCCGCATATTCAAGCGTATAATCTTCAACAGAAGGACTTGTTGGCCACGGGGCTACTTGGTCATAAATAACACTGCCGATGAGTATCCCATTGGCATCGTACAAGCGTATGGCATCCGTTCCTCCCAAGGAGAATGCGAACGGCCCTGTAATATTTTGAACCTCTGGATGGCGAGTACCGAACAAGAGCAAGTCATTGCTGATCACATAATACGCGTTTGGTGCCAATGTCATGCTTGGAAAATCGTACACATGATCATTTTTGGAATCTTTGAACACATAGCCCGTCAAATCGATGGCAGCACTCGTGTTGTTCTTGATCTCAATCCAATCGCCTGCACTATAACTCGCAGCAATCGGATTGTAATTGATTTCAGTAAAGGCAACTGGTTCATCACAAATCGAATATGCCACTCCGGGCGAACCGCCAATACATCCACAAAACCACGTTGCTGAATCAAGAACTGCATTGCTCGTATGGCTATTTTCCAAGGTTCTACCGTAGCCATCTGCACAGCGTGGAAATGGTTCCTCGTCGCGGTAAACTGTACTCAACACCAATTGCTCATATTGCCCATAAAGTTGAATCGAATCCTGTTTATTGCTCCACGAAAACCCTGTTGCTCCTGTAAAATTGCTTACGTTTGGATATTGCGATTTGAACAAGTTGGTATCTTGACAAACTACCAAGTAGCCACCAGCAGGTAAAGTTTCTCCATCCTCGAACTCGTATTTATCATAGAAGTTTTTCGACTTCACGCTCCATCCTGTCAATGGTATATCAGCCGTTCCGAAGT
Source organism: Crocinitomicaceae bacterium (assembly GCA_044353545.1). Taxonomy (GTDB): domain Bacteria; phylum Bacteroidota; class Bacteroidia; order Flavobacteriales_D; family Crocinitomicaceae; genus M0103. The sequence goes on from JBILBT010000088.1 coordinate 4,636, forward strand.
TGTGCAACTCAATCCAGTTACCACCATCAACGGAAGCATCAGGATTGTAATGAATCTCAGAGATGGTCAATTCGGTAGGTGCCGATGCACCATTGAACAGGGCGCGGAAAGTCGCATCATTCGGGATATTGTATTCAACGCTTAGATCAGTAAGGTTCCCCGTTGGGATAATTCCATTTGGATCCCACCCTGTAAAGGTATATCCTGGATTAGCCACAGCCGTAATTTTGACCGGAACGCCATCAAAATAGATACCTGTCCATGGTAAATCTTCTGGTGTCAACGTAGAAATTTTGATGTATCCTGCACCTGTTGGCTCCACATCTACCTTCACATATACTTGCTCCTGCAAACCGAACTCAGAAATAATCTGATTCCGGACTACCCCATTTCGATTGTCGAATTGGTACAATAAATTGGCATATGTTCCATCGTAGGTCGCCATTCCCCCAACAGGATCACCCGTCCAACGTTGAAACTGTTGTGGCATTTCTGGAATGAGTTGCTCATACATTTCATCTACAATTGGCGCATAGGTATCATGTTGAAAAGTTGAGTTCATCAAATCCGCATAGCGGTTGATGAAATAATTTTTGAACTTGGTGTTTTGCATTAATCCATTGTAAATTTCCCAATACGGATTTGGCTGGTTGTTGTACCTGAAATAATCAAAAATGTTAGTCGAGAAATCTGTCCATCCACCGAGACCAAGCTCCATGTCTTGAAGGTTGAAACGCCATTTATTGTCAGTAGTACGTGTTCTGAAAATTTTCATGTTGTTGTATATCCAGTCGACGTTAGCAAACCAGTTTTCACCTGCCATGTAATCCGCAAAGGAATAAAGATCTATTTTCTGATGGGACTTTTCAAAGTAGTCTGGAGCCGTTGGGTCATATGTCGATACAAAATTGCGCATGTTGTAGAAACCGGTATCTGATCCTTTAACAGTGCGCAATACTCCCGCACCATAGAAATAACTCACAGACAGTAAATCCAAATAATCTGGGTCATTCCCATAATTGGATTCAAAATAATGCGCATTGGCTTTTTCTCGCAATTCATACACACCGAAATACTCGCCATTTAAATACACCACAACCGGAGAATAGGCCTGAGAATTCACATGGCTTTTACGCATCATTCGCATGAATGTCGCATCCTTTTGTGGATAATTGTTCCACATGTTACTTCCATTCCGCAAGTAAAATGCATCGTATTCCTGAATGAAACCTTTTTCAGGGATGAGTGGATATTCTACGGAATTGCCCGATCCATACAATGAGTTTCCTGGCTCTACCGTCACACTATGTTGTGGATTTGAGCGGCTCCCCCCTGCTCCACCGTCAGGCTTAACCGAAGCGCGGGTTTCGAATTGCTTTACACCGTCAGCATCGAAATATTCAACAACACATGGTTTTCTCCAGTCCGTGTCGTAGTTATCGAAAATACCTGTTGCACCATATAAATTCGTTGGATCTGTCGTTAACGAGATCACCGGTAATGTATGGTCAACAGCAAACAAGAAAGTCTCAACATCCATCGTACTTGGCAACAATTCAGTATCTGATGAAAAACAACGCACTTTCACTACGGCATTTGAAGACAGAGAGATTGGTCCCGTATAGAGCGGTGATGTAAGCTCTGGATCTTGGCCATTTGTTGTGAAACGAATAGTGCCACCCGTAGTTGAGTTGTTTTGAACTGTGACGATCTGCTGGGATGTGAACATTCCCCCGGCTGTCACAATTGTCGGTACAATTTCGAAGCCTGCATAGTTTGTAGAAAAGTTATTCGATTGGTTGGGAGTTGGCGAAAGGAAAATGCGGGATGGATTTACACCATCTGTAAATTTACCTACCGACATATCTGGTTGCATTAAGGGAACATAGAGTGAATCAACCAAGTCACCGGCTGGATTGAACATGTAAATTGATTCACCCATGGTGCTAATAGCGAAATTTGTGCTTAAGGTCTCTGTAACGCCCGAGGAAACAAATAATGGATAGGTTGTTCCTGCATAATATTGTTGTCCATCCTTAAATCCGAAACTTAGATAGGAAAACAAAGACATGTCCGACGATGTCGTTGAAGAATTGTGAATTTCAATCGCCAATACGTTGATACCATTTTTCAATGCTTGACTCAACAATTCCTTTGAAAGTGTAAACGATGTCAATGTACCTCCTTGATATAATTCAGCCTCATGATCTGCGGCCAATTCATCCCAAATTGGTGGATTTCCGTTGAGACCAACACGGGCTACTTCAATTCCGTTAATGTAGGCAACAAAACCATCATCAAAATCCAAATCCAATAAAGCAGAGGCTATTTTAGAAGTATCAGTTATATTAAATTCAATGCGTGCATAGGCTGTAGTCGTTGGGGACGGCAAGTTTGTCACATCATCTCCATCACCATAGCCAATTCCCATTTGACCTGTTGACCAACCTGTAGGCGCGAAAGGCACATTTTTCCAATCGTTTGCTATTGTTCCATTCGGAATAAAGTATTGCCACGTTTGATTTGCCCAAACTGCTGTTTCCCAATGGTTAATCACGTTGGTTTTAGAAATTCCAGTAGCAAGTACGGTCAAAAACCCTCCTGGATTTAGAGACACTGATGGAAATACCCATTTGAAAGGTTCTAAAAAATCATCAGTTAAGGTGTATCCTTCCAAATTTGTTGCTGTAGTTCCATCGTTGAACAACTCGATCCAATCTGGTGAGCTTTGGTCTGTTAAAACGAGAGTTGTTCCGTTTACGTTGGATGCCTCGTTTATTTTAACTTGGGCATTCAATAGATTTGAGGAACAAGCAATTACGAGCAGAAATAGTAGGTTTCTCATTAACTTAAAATGAAGTGTTATTTATGAAAAATTCAATGTGAAGAATTAAACGATTTGTATCATAAAATCCTTTAACATTCGTAAAAATAATGCAATTGCGTTAATTTTCCTTGTCTAATATAGACCAAGTGACGATTCGCTTGTCATCTGAGACACTAACAAACTGATTTTCTGAGTATTGAACCAATGAATTTACAGAATGGTGGTGGCCTCCTGTGCGCTGATCAATGCGTTCAAGGAAAATCAAATCTTCAGTCCAAATTTTTATCGACTTGTCCCTGCTCGCTGAAACAATCTGTTTACTCGCGGGTAAAACTAAAATATCATACACCACAAAATTGTGCGCAGGGATTTCTTTTTTTAAAGTTCCTGATTTCCATTCCCACATGCGTAGAATGGCATCTTTGCCTCCGGAGTAAAGAATTTCTATGTTTTCTGGATGAAAAGTTAATGCACTCACTCCATCTTGATGTGCGTAAAACAACGAAACCTCGTTGTAATATTCTGTATCAAAAACACGAACAAAACCATCTTGTCCGCCGATGGCAAGGAAATCCCCATCTTTTGACACAGACATCCTTCTAATTTTTCCACAGCCAAGAGGCAAAAACAGTTTTAATTCAAACGCTTTTGAGTCCCAAACCGCCACATTTCCATCCGCATCCGCAGAATAAAAAACATTTTTTTGTTCATTATCAATCAAATTAAAAATGGCCGATTGGTGCTGAACGAAGTGTTTTATTTCGCTGCGATTTTCAAGATCAAAGATATAGAGGTCGCCGGCATTTGTTCCAGCCATAAGAAAATCACCCGTGTGAGATACCATCAAGGAATACACTGGTTTCCCCATATTGATAGCAAATTTATCTTGGGTGCCTAATCGAATGTTCCAGCGTGCAACAAAGCCATCAGCTGACGCCGTATATACTTTTTCTTCAAAAACTACTGCTGCATAAATGCCCGAAGAATGTCCAGAACACTCACTTATCTTTTGGACAATAGAATCACTCTTCGTTGTCATCTTCGACAGCGTCGTCATCGTTCACTTGTTTCAAGCGCGCTGCGTAATCATCTGGCAAGAAGTCGAAGAATGTATCTCCACGAAGCCCAAGACGCAAACATTCAAGTGGAATCATCTCATTTGGACCGATATTTCCGAGATTCACTTCTGCACCAAACAATTTAATGAACCACACCTGTTGATTTTTCTGTGGGGCTTCCCAAAGGATTTTTTCTGGCGCCACATTGGCGATGATCCGGTTGATTAAGAAGGTGTGAGCGGTACCATTCGGTCGAAACACACCCACATTGCCGGCCTCGCGACCTTCAGCAATTACTTTCCAACTTCCTGCCTCAAGTTCAGTTTTCATCATTTTAATCCATTTTGCAGGAGAAATGATAATTCCCGAATCTTTCGAACCCACTTCCGACATTATCGTGCGATCTTTTGACATTTTCTGAATCAATTCACACTTTTCATCGTGCGGAATAATGATAGAGCCATCTGAGATTTCAGCAAGATCCAAGTTATATTGATCCAATACTTTGACGTAATCATTGAACTTACCACGCGCATAAAATGCTTCAAAGAGTGTTCCACCAAAGTATGGACGAATACCAGCTTCTTTGTAAAGCTTTATTTTCTCTTTGAGGTCATTCGCCACATAGGCCGTACCAAATCCGAATTTAACGATGTCCGTAAGGTGTCCTGATGCTTGAATAAAGTTCTCCACCTCATTTAGGCTCAAGCCCTTATCCATCATCATTGTCACTCCTTTTTCCCTAGGTTTCGCGCTGCGTTCAGGGATGTATGGTAATTTGAAGTTCATAGTCTAATTATTCTTCGCACAAAAGTACAAATTCTTTAATATTCAATAATTCTGGTTCAATGTCAAAAATCTCACGAGAAGCCGATTTATCTAACTCCACGCACTCCTGAAAGAGTGCAATTGCCTCATCAAATTTCCCCATTTTATAAAGTACAAATACTTCCATCAGGCGAGCGGTAAACACATTGTTCTGCACCATAAATGAGCGAACAAAATCCAAGGCTTCGATGAAAGAACGCTGAGCTAACAATTTAACAAGTCCAGTTACACATTCGCCATCCGTTGGGTCGAGCGTTAATGACAAACGGTAGTATTCTTCCGCTTCAATTATTTTATCAATTTTCTCATAAGCTCCGGCGAGCACATGATAGATTCCTGCATTTTCAGGATCCAGTTCAGCTGCTTTGTGAACAAGAACTAGGGCTTCCTTTGTATTTCCTTCAAGGTCTTCAATGATCCCAAGTCCTAACCACGCATCAGGCAGTAGAGGTGCTAACTCCAAACTTCTTTTATAGAAATGTCTTGCCAAAGTCAACTCATTCAATTGTTCATGGGCTTCACCGATATAGCACAATGCCATTGGATCGTCTCCATCGACCTCCATACATTTATGAAATGCTTCGATAGCCAAAGAATATTTCTCTTGAGAAAGGTAAGCATTTGCAAGGTTGAAATAGACCGGTCCAAATTCCTCATTAATCAAGATACAATAATCGTAGGCCCACACAGCTTTGTCAAAATCTTCAAGTTTTGAATACGTATTACCGAGATTGTACCATGCTGTGAATGAATATGGATTTTCGTCAATAAAATCTGAATAGCACTTAATGGCACTTTTATATTCACCCAATTGATCGTAGCAAAACGCAATTTCATAGATAGCACCTTCATTGTGTGGATTGCTATGAATAGCTTCGCGCAGCACTTTGACCGCATTTTTGTAATCACCAGCATTCTCAAATTCCATCGCAAGATCTAGGTAGATCTCGTCACGGTCTTCTTCTTCTGAGAGTACTAAAGCTTCTTTAAAGTAGCGAATGGCATTTTTTGAATCTCGAAGTTGGCTAAAAATTGAAGCTTTGGTCAGCAAGAACTCGCACGATGGTGTTTCCCATTTTTCAATTTGACTGAGGACCTTAAGTGCCTCTTTCAGTTGTCCCATTGCAGACATCGCTTGCGCGCGTCTCAAATAAAACACAAGATTGAATGAAAATTGAGAGATCGCATGTTCAGCGCAAGCCTTCGCTTTGGTGTACTGGCCATTAATTAAATAATGATCCACTAGAGCTTCCAAGCGGTCACTATCCA
>JBILBT010000324.1:0-3319 GCA_044353545.1 Crocinitomicaceae bacterium
TGATTTGTTTTTCCCGTTTCGCCAACATCACAGCCCCGACCATTGCGGCAATAAAGAGCACAGAGGACATCTCAAACGGAAGTACATATTTAGTAAACAGCAACTCACCAAGGTTTTCTACCAAGCCATTGTTGTTTGCAGAATCTACAGCTTGTTGCGTGATGACAAGACCATCTTTCAGTGCGGCTAACAAAACCGTCAACAGAACACCGCCTGCAATAATTCCAGCCAACTTAATCCCAATCGATGTGATAGGTTCACTGTCTTTGTTCAAATTCAACAACATAAGAACGAAAAGGAAGAGTACCATGATTGCTCCAGCATATACGATGATGTTCACAATAGCGAGAAACTGCGCATTCATCAAAATATAATTTGCAGAAATCAGGAAGAACGTCACTACCAAGTAGAGGACGCTTCGGACAGGATGCTTACTCAGCACCACCATCAATGCTGAACCGATCGTGAGACCTCCCAGCAAAATTGCGATCATTTCTAGTGTCATTTTGTACCTCTTTGGCCTGTGTGTTGGCGTTTAGTAATATCGATGCGAGCGTTCAACGGTTCCACCAATTGATCTTTTCCGTAAAGAAATTCATCGCGTTCAAACTCTGAAGGAACAATGCGGTCTGTCAAGAAAATTGCTTCTTTCGGACAGGCTTCTTCGCACAATCCGCAGAAAATACAACGCAACATGTTGATATCATACGTTGCTGCGTATTTCTCTTCTCGGTAAAGACCTTCTTCCCCTTTCACACGCTCTGCAGCTTCCATCGTGATGGCTTCAGCTGGACATGCGACAGCACACAGCCCACAAGCGGTGCAATTCTCACGACCTTCTTCATCCCGTTTCAACACATGCATACCGCGATACACTGGCGCAAAAACACGCTGTTCTTCTGGATACTTTAATGTATTGTTTTTACGAAATAGGTGTTTAAATGTAATCCACATACCACCGGCAATTGCAGGGAGATAAAGCTTCTCCATGAAGGTCATCGGTTTGTCGGAAACAACTTTTTTTCTATTTGACAGACTTTGCATACTTACTGATCTGATATCGTTAGAACCATCCTTTATTTAGTGCGATTACCAATCCAGTAATCAACAAGTTAATCAACGCGATTGGAATTAAACTCTTCCACCCCAAGTGCATCAATTGATCGAATCGGAAACGCGGAAGCGTCCAACGAATCCACATGAAGACAAAAATGAAGAAGAAGATTTTTGAGAAGAAAGCGACTACGCTCAAGATTGCTAATGTATTTCCGCTGAAATAATCCATTCCTGGGAAATTGTATCCTCCGAAGAACAAAATCGCAATGATGGCAGAAGAAATAAACATGGAGACATATTCCGCAAACAAGAAGAAACCTAGTTTCATCGATGAATACTCCGTGTGGTAACCACCAATCAACTCAGACTCACATTCCGGCAAGTCAAAAGGAGCACGGTTTGTTTCGGCCAAGGCACAAACGAAGAACACAATAAAACAAACCGGTTGATAGAAGATATTCCAGTTCATACCGTGCTGGTCTTGAACGATGTCTCTTAAACTCAAGCTTCCAGTCATCATGACAATGGTAATCACAGATACACCCATGGCCAATTCGTATGAAATCATTTGCGATGACGCACGGATTGCACCAAACAAAGAGTATTTGTTATTCGATGCCCAACCACCAATCATGATTCCATAGATCCCAACGGAAAGTACTCCCATGAGAAATAGTATTCCAATGTTGAAATCCGCCACTTGAAGTGCAACTGAACTGCCGAAGATGGTCAAGTCTTCACCCCATGGAATGATTGCACTTGTAATCAATGATGTAAACATGGAAATGCCCGGACCAAGGATAAACAACCATTTATCAGAATTGCTAGGGATAAAATCTTCTTTCATGAACATTTTCACACCATCTGCCAAAGGCTGTAGGATACCAAATGGTCCTGCGCGGTCTGGACCGATTCGATCCTGAAACCATGCGGCTACTTTTCGTTCAAAATACGTCGCATACATCGCGATGAGCAGTGAGATCGTAAAAATGATTCCGACAAGTATAAGTTTTTCGATAATGAGTCCTGAATCCATTACTTCACTTTTTTAATTGATGTTCGCGGACTTTCATAGTTTCCTTGAGAAATCACGGAGTGACGATCAATGGTGCGAGGTCCAATGATGTTCCATTTCGAAAGGTCCTTTTTATCAAATCGACAATCGTTGCAAATCCATCCTGCCTTCCCGTCTTGATCTTCCACTTCGCCGTAACGGTCTTTGCGTGCTGTTACACGGTAGATTTCATTTCCGAACTGCCAAACCACCACTTTACCCGAGCATTTTGTGCATTCACATTCTGCTTCCATCGGTTTCAAGAACCAAACACGGCTTTTGAAACGGAACGTTTTATCGGTCAAGGCACCTACTGGACACACATCAATCATATTTCCAGAGAAGTCATTCTCAACCGCACTTTCAATGTATGTACTGATTTCTGCGTGTTCTCCACGGTGAAGTACACCATGAACGCGCTTGTCCGTCAATTGATTCGCAACAGCAACGCAACGGTAGCACAAGATGCAACGGTTCATGTGCAACTTGATTTTGTTGCCGATATCGATAGGATCAAAAGTTCTACGTTCTTCTTCATAGCGCGTTTTTTCGGCACCATGTTCAAACCCTAAATCTTGCAAATGACACTCTCCAGCTTGGTCACAAACCGGACAATCCAATGGGTGATTGATCAACAAGAATTCAACAACAGCCCCGCGATTTTCATGCACGCGCTCACTTGTTTTGTTCTTAACGACCATTCCATCCTGTACTGGAGTGGAGCATGATACGACAAGTTTCGGCATCGCACGCGGATCCTTTGTTGACCCGGAAGCCACTTCCACCAAACATGTTCGACACTTGCCCCCTGTATCGGGCAGTTTGCTGTAATAGCACATTGCAGGTGGGACAACATCACCACCAATCATGCGCGCGGCGTTCAGGATTGTTGTTCCTTCAGCTACTTCGACTTCAACGTCATCAATTGTTACTTTGATCATCCGTTCTTTATATTTCTTAGGCGATTGATTGCGGTTCGCGAATCAATCCATAATTTCTTTTTTGTGACTCCTCACGTTCATTAACATGCCATTCAAATTCATCTCTAAAGTGACGAATAGCTGCGGCTACTGGCCATGCAGCTGCATCACCAAGCGGACAAATTGTATTTCCTTCGATTTTCTTGTTGATTTCAGCCAATAGGTCAATATCACGCATATTTCCTTGACCGTGTTCAAGGCGATTGAGTACTTTTTCCATCCATCCTGT
>JBILBT010000089.1:0-10550 GCA_044353545.1 Crocinitomicaceae bacterium
GTTCTGGGGTGTTGACGATGTGAAAATTGTTGAAGCATGGGATAACGACATCAAAGTAACAAACTGGTACCAAGCTACGGACGTTGCTACTACATGGGGTGTTGATTATTACCACATTCCTGCATCGCAGTCTTCTTTCCCTGGATTGACTTTTGGAGCTAAAGCGAACAACAATGGTGGTGCTAACCAAGCTGCAGTTACATTGAACGCTACAGCAACTGGTGGATATACAGGAACAAGCGCTGCAGTAGCAATCGCTGCAACTGCAACAGACACACTTTCGATCTCTACACCTTACATTCCAACAGGTTTGGGTACAAAAACAATCAACCTTACATCAGGAATTGGTGCAGGAACTGATGCTAATTTGGCAAACAACCAAACGTCAATGGATGTATTCGTAACAAACTACGAGTTCTCACGTGACAATAACGTTCAGTCAGGATCAATCAGCAACGTAAATTCGCAGCCAGGTCAAGCACTCGAGATTGGAAACGAAATGGAGATCTTCAACAACATGACAGTATCCAATATCAAGTTGCGTTTAGCGACTCAAGCTGCTGCTGCTGTAGGAAGTGAGTATTTGGCTAAGATTTATTTGTTGGATCAAGCAGCTGGAACATACAACTACCTTGCTGAAACAAACATCTCAACGATTGCAAACACAACAGCTGCATGGGTGAACTTGCCAATCAGCGGTGGACCAGTAACATTGAATGCTGGTGATATCGTATTGGTAGCAGCATGTCACTTCGGTGGTGCAACAGAAGTTCGTTTCGCATACGCACAGAACACATATGAGCAGTCTGTAGTTGGATTCCTTGCAGATGCGTCTTTATTCAGCCTTACTCAGCCGAACGCGATTATGATTCGTTTGAGCGATGATCCATCTGGATCAGTTACTGAAGTTGAAAACACAGTAGGTATGAATGTTTACCCTAACCCTGCAAACAACCAAGCAACAGTTACTTTCGAAGTAAACAATGCAAGCACTGCAGCTGTAAATGTTACTGACCTTACAGGAAAAGTAGTTTACACTGCAGCTTTGGGTTCTGTAAATGGAGCACAAAAAGTTAATGTAAACACGGAGTCTTTGACAAACGGTGTTTACATGGTTAACGTAATCGTTGACGGAACAGTTTCTACTCAGAAATTGATCGTTCGTAAATAATTCGTTCCTCACAGAACAGAAAAGGGTTCGCTTCGGCGGACCTTTTTTTTTGTTCGAATGTGTATCTTTGCCCCACGAAACAAAACAGAAACAGCACATGAAAGCATATGTATTTCCCGGACAGGGAGCACAATTTTCCGGAATGGGAAAAGGTCTTTATGAAAATTCAGCCCTTGCAAAAGACTTGTTCTTGCAGGCCAATGAGATTCTTGGATTCAACATTACGGATGTGATGTTTGAAGGAACGGATGAGGAACTGAAGCAAACGAAAGTGACGCAACCTGCAATCTTCCTTCATTCAACAATTCTTGCAGCGTGCCTTGGAGATACGTTTCGTCCCGATATGGTGGCTGGACATTCACTAGGAGAATTCTCAGCCTTGGTAGCCAATAAAACATTGCGTTTTGAGGATGGATTAAAGCTGGTGTACCAACGCGCTCTAGCGATGCAAAAGGCCTGCGAAAAAGAACCGTCTACCATGGCGGCTATTCTTGGTCTGGAGGATCACGTCGTAGAAGAAATCTGCGCGACAATCGATGGTATTGTTGTCCCAGCTAATTACAATTGCCCCGGACAGTTGGTAATCTCTGGAGCCATTCCAGCGGTAGAAAAAGCCTGTGAAAAATTAACAGAGGCAGGCGCCAAGCGCGCATTGATTCTTCCTGTCGGAGGGGCATTTCACTCTCCATTGATGGAGCCAGCGCGCGAAGAATTGGCTGCAGCGATTCAAAACACAACATTTAGCAATCCAATTTGTGCAGTGTATCAGAACGTAAATGCAAAGGCTGTGCATGATCCTTTAACGATTCAAGCAAATCTTGTCTCTCAACTTACAGGTCCAGTGCGTTGGACGCAAATCATGCATGCGATGATCGCGGATGGTGCAACAGAAGTGATCGAGGTAGGGCCTGGAAAAGTGCTTCAGGGACTTTTCAAAAAGGTAGATCGTGCCTTCCCTTGTTCGAGCGCAGAATTGTAAAATTCCCTTTTAAATATGAATCCCCGGAGAAATTTGGGGATTTTTTTATGGAATAATGTGAAGCCAGACATCCTTCTGAAAAGCTAAACAAAAAAGCCATGAAAAAACTAATCGCAATCGCAATGTTGCTCGCAGGAAGCAGCGCATTCGGACAAGGAGCTCTCGGAGACATCGTAGGAACAGTCGTTGATTTTAAAACCCAAAAAAACCTCTATGGCGTTCGCGCTTGGGTCGAGGAAGGTGATCGCAAATATGGTGCTGTAACAGATCCAGATGGTCGATTCAGAATCAGTGGAATTCCCGCAGGAAGATACATGGTGTCGTTCATCTCTCAAGGGGATACCATGTTGAGAGCCGTCGAAGCGAATATACCAATGGATGGATTCGCAAACATCGGCACGGTGAAGTTTACCACATCAATTCAAGTGTTGGATGTGGTGAACATTTCTGCCAAAGGAGACATGAAACTTGTGTATGGTTCTTTGCCAATTAAGGAGCTCACCTCGGAAGAAATCGCGCAGTCACCAAGTAAGTTTGATGCCAAAGGATTGGTCTTATCTATGACTTCTGAGGCACGAATGTCTGATGATGGTGAATTGATGTTCAGGGGTGCCAGAAAGGGAGATATGATTTTTATGTTAGACGGTGTAAAGGGCACCGAGATGTTGAATGTTCCAAGTTGTGCCATCGGGAGAATGATGGTGTATACCGGTGGTATCCCAGCGAAATATGGAGACACACTTGGTGGTGTCGTTGTGATGGAAACGAAAAGTTATTTCGACTTGTACCGCGCATGGGAGGCAGATCAACTGCGTCTCGGCAATCAGTAGTAGCTTAGGTAGAAAAAGAAAATCCCAGTCAAGGCTGGGATTTTTTTCATTTTAGGAAATGCTATTTTGTAAAATACTGCGGACTTTTCGACTCCGCATCTTTCAAGAAATTCTTGAGTTCTTGTTCATTCTCTGACTTGAGTACCATCAGCATCTCATCCGATTCAACGACAATATATCCGTCTAAGCCATCGAGAACAACCAATTTATCATTGGGTACATTGACGATGCAGTTGTCGGAATTGAATAAGTGCGTATTGTTTCCTATGACGGAATTGTTGCGTTCATCCTTAGACAAATGTCCACCCAAACTTCCCCAGGTGCCTAAATCACTCCAGTCGAAGTCGGATAGTACAACATCCACATTGTCGGCACTCTCCATGATCGCATAATCGATGGAAATATCTTCACAACGTTCAAAGCAATCATTTACGCGCTCTTGCTCAATGATGCTGTTGTAGAACGTGAGGTCATCCGCGAAAAGCGCATGCAAAGCAGGCTGATGTTGGTATAAGGCATTTAATACAGTGGAAGATTTCCAAACAAAAATCCCAGAGTTCCAGCAAAAATTTCCGCTGCGTAAAAATTCTTCGGCGGTCAATACATCCGGTTTTTCGCGAAATTGCTTCACTTCGGTAACTTGTCCCGCTTGAAGATTCTCATCTGAAGAGTATTCGATATATCCATAACCCGTATCAGGGCGTGTTGGTCGTATGCCCAAGGTCACCAAGCGGTCTTTCTCATTCGCTTGACGAATTGCGGTATTGATGATTTCGGTAAATCTGTTCTGATTGATGATCAAGTGATCGGCAGGAGAAATCACCATCGTCGCATTGGGATTCAAGGCATGAATCTTCGCCGCAGCATAGGCAACACAAGGCGCCGTGTTTTTTCGCTTAGGCTCCGTCAAAATTTGATTCATCGACATGTCTGGCAACTGTTCCTTTACAATCGATGCATACGAAGCATTGGTGACCACATAAATATTTTCTGCGGGTGCAATGTGCAATAAACGCTCATATGTCATTTGAATCAATGACTTTCCGATGCCTAAAACATCCAAGAATTGTTTCGGTTTTTGAGGAGTTGACATCGGCCAGAATCGGCTTCCAACGCCACCGGCCATAATTACACAATAATTGTCTTTCATAGTATAGTTTAATCATTCAAGGGTATCACCTGTGCCAAACTGTTTACGAGGTAAGATCGTTTCGATTTCACTTCCTGACAGATGTACCTTTTTCGTCGGAGATCGCCTTTGACAAAGTGCTTCCCATTGAGTACAAAGGTAGAATTTTTTGGTAAGTGCTCAAGTACCATGACACCTTCCTTCGGTTTGTCATAGTTTAATAAAACACGCGATAAGCCATGGTCTGAGCAAGAAGAAGCCTTGGTGCGAATCAATGAATTCATAAGTGCTTTCCGAATGTCTTCCGGCAATTCAGGGGCATCAATCAATGGCAAAAGGAGTTGACGATAAGCGGATTTCCACTCATTGCCATGCGGTGAAACCCGATTTCCATACGTATTGAACGTATGTAGATGTGCAAATTCATGCACTGTCGTAATGAGGAAAGAGTAGGAGTTGAGATCTCCGTTTACAGTGATGGTATGCTTTTCACCATTTATCCCTGCTCGAAAATCACCAAGTTTAGTAGCTCTTCCGGGTACAATTTTGAATCGAACACCTGATTCCTGAAAAAGTGTGACGACGTAGTCAACGAATGCTTCCGGAAGGTACTTCCCTAAGGCATTTGCCACTTGCTCTTTTGAACGGATCGGTCCTTTTTTCATTGGCTTAAAAGTACATGTTTTGTTGGCTTTTTGTGGAGAAAGTTTTAAGTGTACCGCTGTGAATACAGGAAATTAAACTTAAATTAGCTGCCAATGAAAGTAATCTCAAATATCGGCAAGTATATCCTGATGATGTTGGTCGTGTTTTCGCGTCCAGAGAAATTTCATATTTTTAGAAAGCGTCTGTTTGAAGAAATCCAAGGTATAGGGATAAATTCCATTCCAATTGTTGCGCTCATGTCGACATTCATGGGTGCTGTAATTGCTTTGCAAACAGCATCAAACATGGACAATCCATTGTTGCCTGATTACACCATTGGATACATCACGCAGTCAAGTACAATTTTGGAATTTTCGCCTACAATCATTTCGCTTATCCTTGCAGGTAAGGTGGGTTCGAATGTAGCATCTGAGATCGGGACAATGCGGGTGACGGAACAGATTGATGCCTTAGAAATCATGGGGGTAAACTCCTTGACCTTTCTTGTTTTACCAAAGGTGACAGCAGCTATTTTATTTTTTCCGATTTTGGTTATTTTCTCAATGGCACTTTCTCTCATTGGCGGATGGGCTGTTTTGGTAACCAGTGATTTGGCAACTTCTGAAGTTTATGTGCTCGGTATTCGCTCGTTTTTTGAAGTGTACCATGTCATTTATGCCTTGACGAAAACAATTGTGTTCGGATTCCTAATTGTTTCCATTGCATCTTTCTATGGTTATTATACCAAAGGCGGTGCGCTCGATGTGGGTAAAGCATCTACTCAGGCAGTGGTAAGCAGCAGTATTGCGATTCTTATTGCCAATTTCATTCTCACTCAAATCATGTTGCTATGATCGATGTTATTGGTGTGAATAAATCCTTTGGATCAAGTCAAGTGCTTTTCGATATCAATGCGCAGTTCGAAAAGGGGAAGGTGAATCTTATCATCGGACAGTCGGGACATGGAAAATCAGTTTTAGCGAAATGCATCGTAGGCTTGCATGAAGTCGATAGTGGACAAGTACTTTTTGATGGTCGAAGTTTTTCCGAAATGGATCGTCTCGGACGCAAAGAAATTCGCAAAGAAATTGGCATGCTCTTTCAAGGTTCAGCCCTTTTTGATTCCATGACAGTTGAAGATAATGTCATGTTTCCATTGTCGATGTTTACAAAAATGACAAAAAAAGAAATGCAGGACCGTGCAGATTTCTGCTTGGAACGCGTAAATCTTTCAGGAAAAAATAAGTTGTTCCCATCGGAATGTAGCGGAGGTATGCAGAAACGAATCGGTATTGCAAGAGCCATTGCAATGAACCCAAAGTATTTGTTTTGTGATGAACCTAACTCAGGACTTGATCCAAAAACTTCCATTGTCATCGACAATTTGATCCGAGAAATTACCTATGAATACGACATCACTACAGTGGTCATTACACACGACATGAATAGTGTGATTGAGATTGGTGATACCATCATGTTTATGTACCAAGGAAATGCATGGTGGAAAGGGGACAGTAAGTCAATCATTACCACGAATGACGAACAGGTGGTCAGTTTTGTCTATGCGTCTGAATTCATGAAGGAGATTCGTCACACGATGCAGTCCTCGCGCAAGTAGAAAATTCCCTGCGTTAAAAATACGCGACATAGCCAAAATGGATCTTTCCGTTATTTAGCTTCAGTGGATTATTCAATTGTTTTCCCAAGCCGTAAGATACAGCAAAAATTCCAGCGCGCGTGCCAAAGGAAAGTCCAAATCCAAACCCAAAGGGTGCATCTTTGTAATACGTGGTTGATCTATTTTCGTATATCGCTTGATCAAAAAAAGCGAAAACATTGGAGTTTTTGTCGAGTAGAAATCGGTATTCTAGCGACAAAATCGAACGCGTAGTTGCGTACAATTCTTCCTCATTGAAACCCCGCAGCGATTGTTGCCCTCCAAATCGAAATACCTCGTTTTGAAAAATTTCTCCCGCATAGTAGAATTCAAAGAGTGTATTTAGGTGCAATACGTGTCGCTTTGCCAAAGGAAAAAACCATTCTGCAGCGAATGAACCACGAAACGCGTTAGATTTTACCACCTTTGCACTATCGTTTAACACGCTCTTTCGTCCACCAACAGCTCCTTCTAGGTTAAAGGAATATCCTCGCGATGGATTGGGAATGTAATCCATTTTTCTACGATTGAGCGATACCCCATAATTATTGGTTTGCAAGGAGGATAAGTTTGAGAAATTAGGGTTTCCAGTGCTTCCGCCGAGTAATGAGGAGGTGGCATTCTGATAAAACACTTTAAACGTGGTTCCGTTTCGCAGCATATATTGAATGCCTAGTAATGCTTTAACTTCCAAAAAGGAGGAGTCGCGTTTGTAGAGCTGAAAGCGGATATCTGTTCCGATGGGTGTTGAGAAAAGAAAGGGGAGATTCATTCGAATCGCGATGGATTGTGTTTTTACTCGGATACTTCGCCAATTTAACGCAAGCAATTCTCCTCGTTTAAGCGCGTTTAAGAGCTTTAGATCCAAATCTCCAGTTACACCAACTCTGCCTGATATTGGGTCGGGCTGTAGCCCCAAAACGCCATTCACTGAACTTAGGGGTTCTGTATTTAGGTACAGAAACAACTCGGCGCCCTCTTTTGTAAAGAGAACAGCCGATGGCTTGATGATTTTAATGTAGGGCACCTGTCCAATTTTTCTGTCGAGATCACGAACCAATTCTTCATTGAAAAGATCGCCAACATGAATTCCGATAAGATTTGAAACGAATTTCGAGGAAACGGAGCTGTCACCTTTAATATGGATTTCTTTCCACGTCACGACAGGTCCTTTGTCCACAAGCAATTGCGCATCTAGCTTTCCCTTTTCAATCGAAATAGAGGCGAGCGATAGACGGACAAATGGATAACCGTTAGCTAGAATTTCGGATTGTACATCTGCCATCAATCTAGAAATTTCGGAGGGCAAGAAGGGCATTGAAACAATACTCCGTTCGCGAAGTGCCGTATTTTTAATGTACCGCCGGTCCGCAGATGAAATATGTATGGTGGCCTGTTCAAACTTTTGCCCAAGATGAAAAAGTACCGAGGCATTCTTGTCATGAAAGGAAATGCTGTCGCAAGAGGAGAGTAGGTAACCTTTAGAGATGGCTGTTTGCTGAAATTGACTGAGGTAACTGAGGAGTGAAAGGCTGTCTTTGAATGTTGTTTTTGGGTGTTTACTAACAGTTGCCTGCTCGGTCCCAATCCACGTGATTTGCCATGCCCCCTGACCAAAAGCAACAGTATGAAGGAATAAAATGGCAAAAAACAACTTTTTTTTCATGTCGTTTGTAACATTAAAAAATGATTTGCGTATTAAATGGCAAATGTGAATAATTATTTTGCACGAAAGCGGTTAAAATATTTTATTTTCGCAATTCAACAACAAACAAAGCAACAACAAACAAACTAAAACAGTAACCATGAAAAAATTATTGACTTTGACGCTAGCAGGAATTGTATTAACAGTGGTTTTAGCAGCGTGTAAATCTACAAGCGGTAGTGGTTGCGATGCATACGGTAAACTAGACCAGACGACAAACTCGGATCTTGCAAGTAAGTAATCGTTTCCACAAGAAATAAATAAAAAAGGGTGCTACGAGCACCCTTTTTTATTCAGTAATATGTCTAAAGGTTTCCCTTGAAAGCCCATAATTATTACATCACTATTTATTGATGTAATTTACCTCTTGGACTAAAGTGTAGTTACTCGGAAATGCTGGAACCAAAACATAATTTTCAGTGTATAGTGTATCTTTACAATCTGGACACTGAGTGACATCAATTTTGAAAAGAACAGTTTGCGTCGCATCGTCTATAGTAACATTTCGTTCAAAAGAGGAATTACATGTTGCATAAACTGGAAAACAAAGTCCTGTATATTGCGTGAAATCGATTGGCGCTCTGCCGCTACCAGACATGCTTACTTCGATGTCGCTACTGTATTTATGATTTGCATCAATAATAAAATCAATTCCCATATTGGCGGTCATAGATCCACTGCTTGGGTAGAAAACTACATCGGAAATAATTAAGCCATTGTCAATGGTGTCTTTGTTTATGACACATTTTTTCTTACACGATGAAAGAGAAATGGCAACAAACATGAAAGAAAGTAGCAAAAAAGAGGTGTTGCGTAGCATAACTGTAGTGTTTATTTGGTTGTAATTGTTGGTAAATATAAACCTTTTTTTAAAATCTTTTATTTCTTTCTCAAAACGAAATTTTGTCCAAGGTATACGCGACGTACCTGTTCATCTGCCGCCAATTCTTCTGCTGTTCCCGATTTTAGGATGCTACCTTCAAAAAGTAAATAGGCCCGATCTGTAATTGACAGCGTTTCTTGCACATTGTGATCGGTAATCAAGATTCCAATGTTGCGCGTACGCAATTCGGATACAATGCTTTGTATGTCCTCAACAGCGATTGGATCAACACCTGCAAAAGGTTCGTCCAATAATACAAACTTTGGATTTGTCGCCAATGCCCGAGCAATCTCAGTGCGTCGTTTTTCGCCACCCGACAAGCGGTTTCCCAAATTTTTGCGCACATGGGTGAGGTGAAATTCCTCCAGTAACGATTCCAACTTTTCCTTTCGCTGAACTTTGGTCATATCTGTCATTTCCAAAATAGCCATGATGTTGTCCTCAACACTCAACTTTCGAAACACGGAAACTTCTTGAGGTAAATAGCCAATGCCAAGCTGTGATCGACGATACATCGGGAATTGGGTAATATCGGTTTCGTCCAAGTAAACGGATCCAGAATCCGGCTTAACCAATCCTACAATCATATAAAATGATGTGGTTTTTCCTGCGCCATTTGGACCTAGAAGTCCAACAATTTCTCCTTGATTTACTTCAATCGAAACGCCTTTAACGACATCCCGACCTTTATAGGTTTTGCAAATATTGTTGGTATGTAACTTCACGGTGTAAAATTAAAAATTAAATGACCACCGCGCACGCACACCAAAAGGACTCATCCCAGGATCTAGATGTGTGGCTCTGTAAACCAAATCGACACGGAAAAACTGGAAGATATTTTCAATGCCAATCGCTGCTTCTACGTAAGGTACTGAGCCGAATTTCTTGGTGAAGGAGGGCAACAACATTTCTGCTGAATGACGATTAGAAATAGCGCCATAGGTAAATCTGCTAGAAGTCACCAAGCGCCATTTTAATTTTTTAACCAAGGGAATGCGGTCAAATAAGAGCCCTTCCCAATGGTTTTCAATAAATCCACCAACATAGCGATCTGAGATGAACTCGAAGAAATTTAACTTGTTAAACGCGTTGCTTTGTAGCCAGTACGACTGACTTCCTTCATGTACTTTTAAGAAAGGGTAGGCCGCAGTTCCAAAAATGTATCCTGCATTAACGCCATAACGTATGCGCCCGAGAAAACCAATCGGGCGGTCATGTTCCATTTGAAATTCTATTTTTTGATAGTTGTAATCACTGCCAAACAGTCCCTTGACGCCTACAATAGCTTGCAATGAAAGAATCGGAAACCAAGATCCCATCGAAACACGGTCAAATGAACCACCAATAAATTCTTCGTTTTTCGCCCACCGCAAACGGGCAGTGAATTCAGTCGTGCGAATGCTTTGAATGGTCTCTGGTAGACTGGTGGTTTGGTTGATGCGCACATAATTCGCAATGCCTTTCGGAGTGAATTCCTTCCATTCAAATCCGCCATAAAACACAAAATCTTTTTTAAGGTCTTTTTCTAGATTCACCCCTATTTTTTGAACA